>CBIHMD010000108.1:0-7679 GCA_966210655.1 uncultured Thalassospira sp. | reverse complement strand
AGCATCGATCGGGCCGCTTGACATCGGCCGGGCTTTTGTTCTAATTTTGTTCTTGTGAGAACAAAACAGGATCAGTATGGTTTCTTCAGACAGATTGAGGAGGACACAGCCATGATGAAGTTGCTTGAAAATCCGAGCCGCCTGAACGAGCTTTGCAGCACGGTTGCCGTGGTCGGAAGTACCGGATTTTTCCTGTTCGTGATCGGACTGGGAATGGCGCAAACCCTTCGCGGTCTGATCTGATCAAAGCTCATACCTTTCACGAGACCCGGATGGACTTCCCATCTAGGGTGACGACCGGCAGGCAACCCCGCACCCATACCCTGTCCCGTCTGTCGGTCGTCCCTCATCCATCGATCCGGGTCCCGTGAATTGTAACTTGCATATTACTTTCGCTATTCCGCGCTACTTGACGCTGCTGTTTCCCCGACAGCAGCGTTTTTCTTTGTCCGGCACGCAAACGGGCCGAGTCCCCGAAGCACCATACCAATGTATAATCCAAATCGAATTTCCCCCGTCTTTCGGGCAAAAACTATTGTTGCAATGCAACAACTTACGCCGCATCGCAAAATTTAACTCGACAGCACTCCGAATGTTGGTTTGAATCAAGGTGAAAAACGAAAGTTTGGAAATTCATCATACTTTTAGGTTATTGATTGAAACCTGAAGTATCGTAGGGTTCTGATAAATGCAGGATTTCTGTTTATCGTGATATTGCGGGATGTTAACCCGCGATGATCAACCCATCCCACCGGTCGCCCGCATGAGCCGGCCCGGGATTTACGAAAAACAGAAGGCCTGCCCACCGGAAATTCTTTCGGAAAAATGCAGCCGGGGACCAACACGGTCGATGCACCCCACCACCGAACCTTTGCATCGCCGGGGAGTGAGAGATTAATGCTGTACCATCTCTATGAACTGCAGCACGCCACCATCAGTCCGTTACGGATGGTGGCCGATGCCAGCAAGAAGTGGCTGCGCAATCCGGTCAACCCGCTATCCTATACCCATCAGGGCCGTGCGGCCGCCGCCGCGTTTGATGTGTTCACCCATATCACGCACCGTTATGGCAAACCGGAATTCGGCCTTGATACCACGATCATCAATGGTGAAACTGTCGCCGTGACCGAGGAAATCGTCCACAGCGAACCGTTCTGCAATCTTTTGCATTTCAAACGCGAAACCGATCACCTTAAAAATCAGCCCGATGATCCGCGGCTTCTGATCGTGGCTCCCCTGTCGGGACACTTTTCAACGCTGCTGCGCGGCACGGTCGAGGCATTGCTGCCCGATCATGACGTTTACATCACCGACTGGATCGATGCCCGCATGGTTCCCGTGCATCAGGGACATTTCGACCTTGATAGCTATATCGACTATGTCATGCAGTTCCTGCGTAAACTCGGCCCGAACACCCATCTTATGGCGGTGTGCCAGCCATCGGTTCCGGTGGTTGCCGCCGTATCGTTGATGGCCGCCGGGAACGAACCCTGTCAGCCGGCATCAATGACCCTGATGGGCGGCCCGGTCGATACGCGCGAAAACCCGACCGAGGTCAATAATTTTGCCAAACAGCACAGCCTGGACTGGTTTGAACGCCATGTGATTTCGCATGTGCCGCTGCCCCATGCCGGGGTGATGCGCCGCGTATATCCGGGCTTTATGCAGCTTGCCGGTTTCATGAGCATGAACTGGGACAAGCACGTTTCCGCCCATCACGAGATGTTCACCCATCTTGTCGAAGGCGACGGCGAAAGTGCGGATGCCAAGCGCAACTTCTATCACGAATATCTTGCCGTCATGGATATGAGTGCGGAATTCTATCTGCAAACACTGAAGGTCGTGTTCCACGAACACCAGTTGCCCGAAGGCACAATGCGCTGGCAGGGTGTGCCGGTCGAACCCGCCGCCATCACCAAGACCGCCCTTCTGACGGTCGAAGGCGAACGCGATGATATCACCGGCGAAGGACAGACGCGCGCGGCTCACAAGCTTTGCGCCAACCTGCCCGATAATATGCGCATGCATCATTTCCAGAAATCGGTCGGCCATTACGGTGTGTTTAACGGCCGTCGCTGGCGCGAACAGATCAGCCCACGGATCAAGGATTTCATCCGCCGCCACGACCAGCATGGCAAGGGCCGCAAAAGCGCGCCTGACATGACCCGGATCGAAGCCGCTGAATAATCCTCATACAAACAAAATTACCAAAAGCCGCCCCGAAATCGGGGCGGCTTTTGTGTTTGGTGACAAAGGGTGAAACCGTAGTAACGTCTGCATCCAAGCATCAAAGATTTAAATCTAATAACGCGGCTGAATACTGCCATTAACGATTTCGCCGCCATAGGTCCCATCGCCATAAGCATATTGTTCGACCGGGTGCAGTGTATCGACCAGATGCTGATAGACAGCGGGTATCGTCGTTTCCCAAAGACCGATATGACCAATCACAACCGGTTGTGCTGCTGCTCCCAGCAGGGCTATGGCAGCGTCAACATCCGCGTTGGTTGCCTGTGCCGTCGCATCCCGCAGCGGCAAATGCACAGCGATGATCTGACCTCCGACAATCCCCATGATCCCGATACAGGACGAAAAACCGGTAAACATGATCTGAACCGCCTGCCCCCATTCGCATTCGGCAATGGCCTCGGTATTGGCAGCCTGAGTAAAAACATATGACATTGAATCATCCCTGTTTACGAAAGATAAAAGTGCTTCTTTCAGACGGGTATGATCCCTTGGTGTGACAGTTCTTACAGCGGACGCACTTTAAGCCACATGAATAGCGGCACGCGCGACCATTGTTTGAGCCGGTCGAGGTCGGCCTGATCCTTGCGAAAGCCGGACATTGGCTTCTCCTTTGGCTTTCTCGGGAATTTCAGTCAAACAGGCCGTTTAACACGGCATGCTGCAACAGGATGACGGTTTTGGCATCCCTGATGCGGCCATCTGACATCATTGCCAATGCGTCCCTGAACGGCACTTCAAGAACGTGGATATCCTCGCCCTCTTCAAGCAAACCACCGCCCTCACCCGCGCGGTGATCGCTTGTGACTTCGGCCACGAACAGGTGCAAACGTTCGGTAACCGAGCCTGGACTCATGAACAGATCGAACACTTTTTGCGGTTTGCCGATCCTGTAACCGGTTTCTTCTTCGACCTCGGCAATCACGGCGGATGCCGGATCGCGATCGTCAAGCAACCCTGCCGGAACTTCGATCAGCATGCCGTTTTCATTGCCATTCACGAAGGATGGCAAACGAAATTGCCGTGTCAGGATCACGGTGCCCGCCGCACGGTTATAAAGCAGGATGCCCGCCCCGTTGCCACGATCATAGGCTTCGCGTTGCTGGGACTGCCATTCGCCGTTGCTTCGGCGCAGATCAAAGCTGACGCGATACAGGTGATACCAGTTATCCGACAGGCATTCGATGTTCTGAACGCGGATATCGTTGCTTTCGGGAAGCTTCCAGCCTTTGGGCCGCCGGGTCGGAAGGTCGGTCATGGCATAAGATCCATCAGCGGTTCAGAAAAGCAGACAGGGTCAGCAATACCGCATCGGGTTTTTCGGCATGGACCCAGTGGCCTGCGCCCTTGATGCTGGTAAAGGCCGCCTTGGGAAACAGCGATTTGATGTGTTCGCGATCCTTGGGATCGACATAATGCGAATTGGCACCGGATATGAACAGCACATCGCGATCAAAACTGCCCCCCACCGTTTCGGGCCAGCCGGTAATGTCGGAAAGGTGGTTGGCCATGGCATCGATATTGACCTGCCATGACATTTTACCGGTTTCCTTGTCGGTTGCGACATTCTGCGCCAGGAACTGACGCACGCCCTTTTCCGAAACGCCACTGACAAGTGCATCTTCGACTTCGGCACGCCGCGATACCGCATCGAAATCCACCGACTTCATGGCACTGATATAGCCAGTATAGTCATGGTCATAGGTCACAGGCGCAATATCAACCACCACCAGATCGGCAACCAGATCCGCATCCTGCGACAGCGCCAGCATCATTGATGCCTTGCCGCCCATCGAATGCCCGATCAGATGGACCGGACCATTGGCAACATCCCGGATCAGTTCGGCGATGTCCGATGCCATCGCCGGATAGGTCATGTTCATGTCCCAGTCGGACCGGCCATGATTGCGAAGGTCCGCCGTGACCACATGATACTTTTCAGCCAGACGCCGCGCGATGGCGGTCCAGTTACGCGCCTGCCCGAACAGCCCGTGCAGGATCACAAGCGTGCCATTGTCACGGTTTTCTTCGCCAAAGGCATAATGGGCAAGTTTCATCAGGGACGCTCCGCAATCGGGTTATCTGGTTATTCCCTTAATAGCGGGACCGGACGGTGGCGTGAAGCCCTGTGGTGGGATCAGAATCAAAACACCCCCGCATGGGAGGAATGCGGGGGTGTTTTTTGGGTCATTCGACCCGGTATTCATCGCCAAGCGTTAAGCTTAGGCACCAGCCGGACGGCCACCCGGAAGGCGGTTACCGCCAAACAGGGAAGCAATTTTGCGGGCCAAAGTAACAACGGCTTTGCGGATCGCCTGAGCACGGAGTTTTTCGGCTTCGCGCTGCAGCGTGGTCAGATCGTAATCACCATAACGACGCATGGCTTTATCCTTTCCATAACAGGCGGAGCAATGTGCGCTCCGGTTTCGCGTTGATTTGTTCTGAAGCCGGTGTACGCCTGTTTATTCAATCCTACGAGACGAGTTTTTTCACCTCACCCATGCACTTGACGCATACCCAGACACAAGTCCGTCACAATCATTTCATGTGAAAGACGCATGATTGTCTCATGACAAATAAACCATTCAACTTGAACGAAATTTCCCCAGCACTGTTTTACACAGTTCAAACACAATCCGAACAGGCCGGATCAATTAGATCTCTATCCTTTGCATATAAAGGGATTGAGGCAGATCAAACAGGGCGATTCTGATGCTTCAGACGGGGTCTTAAATAGCAATTTGCCAACAAAACGGCTTTAAATTGCAGACTCGATTCCGGGAACCGTACACCGTTCAATTTTGCATGGCTGATTAAGAAATCGGAGAACGGCAATTGCATCACATACAATTACCGTTCTCCGATCTTCGAATTGTCGCACGAAAGTCAGCAAATATTCGCGGATTCAGCCCAGGGCATAATTCAGATATTTGGGTTCAAGATATTCTTCCAGCCCCCAATGACCACCTTCGCGGCCCTGCCCGCTTTCCTTCACACCGCCAAACGGCGCGCCTTCGTGGGACGTGGTGCCATCGTTGATACCAACCACCCCGGTTTCAAGCCGATCGGCGATCCGCTGGATACGGCCGACATCGCGACTGAAAAGGTAGGACGACAGACCGGCACGCACCCGGTTGGAAAGTTCGATCACCTCGGCCTCGGTCCTGAAACGATAGATCGGGGCGACGGGGGCAAACAGTTCCTCGTTGAAACAATCGGCATCAAGGGACAAATCGGTCATCACCAACGGGCGAGTGAAATGGCCTTCGTCAGGGCGGTCCGCACCGTAATGCAGGGTCGCGCCGCGTTTTTTCGCATCATCGATCAATCGTTCAACTTTTGCCACCGCCTGACGGTTGATCAGCGGGCCAAGATCGGTACCGGGAATGAAGCCGTTGCCAATGGTTTGTGCGTGGCTTGCCGCGATGAATTTTTCGACAAAGCTTTCATAGACGCCGTCCTGCACGAAAATGCGGTTGGCGCAAACGCAGGTCTGACCGCTGTTGCGGAATTTGGAAATCATGGCCCCGGCCACGGCGGCATCAATATCGGCATCATCCATCACGATAAACGGCGCATTGCCGCCCAGTTCCAGCGACAGCTTCTTGACCGTCGGCGCACATTGCACCATCAGACGTTTGCCGACCTCGGTCGAGCCGGTGAAGGACAGCATCCGCACACGCGGATCGCCGGTCAGCGCCTCGCCAATCGGCATGGGTTGGCCGGTCACGACGTTAAACACCCCCGCCGGGAAACCGGCCATTTCGGCAAGTTTGGCCGCGGCTAGGGCGGAAATCGGGGTATCTTCAGCCGGTTTGACAACAATAGTGCACCCCGCCGCCAGCGCCGGGGCACATTTGCGCACGACCATGGTCAGCGGGAAGTTCCATGGTGTGATCGCCGCCACAACACCCACGGGATGCTTCTGCACAACCACGCGCCGGTCGCGCTGGGTCGCAGGCATGGTTTGCCCATAGGCGCGCTTGGCTTCCTCGCCATACCATTCGGCATAGGCAATGGCGCCGACGACTTCGCGCAACGCCTGATCATAGGGCTTACCCTGTTCTAGCGTGATCAGGGCAGCCAGATCATCCTGATACTGTTCCAAAACATCGCGCCAGCGTCTGAGATATCCGGATCGTTCCTTTGCCAGCATGCGCGACCATGCCGGAAAGGCCGCATCCGCAGCATCAATTGCGCGCCGTGCCTCGGATGTGCGCATGAAGGGTACATCGCCGATCACCTTGCCGGTTGCCGGATCATACACATCAATGGCTTCGCGCGAATCAGCGCGTGCCCATTCGCCATTGATAAAAGCCTTATCAAGGCTCCAGTCGGCGATCAGTCTGCGGGCGCGCGATCTGCCATTGGAAATGGCGGTTTGGCTGGCATCGGGGGCGGCGTTGGACACAGCGGACATTTGGGGGCGTTTCCTTGTGCACGTCATTTACAATAATTTATTCGGTGATCACGCGGTTGTGATTCCTGATTTCAGGGCGCAATTGGGAGACTAAGCGCACCGACAAGTCATAGGCAACAATGCTTGTGACCTTAATATAAGAAATAAAATAGCCGGGGCAGCACGCCAATGCCCCCGATCCCTCAGAGAGTTTCAGAGAGACAACCAACGAGAGAGCCATGAAGCATATTGTGACCGCCGGTTTGATGACCGCATCCCTCGCCCTTGGTCTGGGGACATTCGGCAGCGCGCAGGCCGATGAAGCCATGGATAACGAAACCGTTCAAACCCGTCAGATGCTGATGGATGGCATCGGTGGTGCCATGGGAACGCTTGGCTGCTACATGAAGGGCCAGTGCGAACTGCCTGATGGCGTGATCCGCAACCTTGCCAATGGCATTGCGTTTTCCGCCACTGCCGCCCCGGCCGCGTTCGAACCCAATACAGCCGACGCATCGGTAAAAACAACAGCCAAACCGGATGTCTGGACCAATTGGGACGATTTTTCGGGCCGTTTTCCGGAAATGAAAACCGCGGCGATGAACCTTGCTGCGGCCGCCGGTGACAAGGGTGCAATGGGTGCGGCCCTTGGCGAACTTGGCAAGTCCTGCAAGGGCTGCCACGACGAATACCGCACGAAGTAAAAGACGGAATTACGAATTCCGGGCACGAGCAAGCTCGGACGTCCCCGAATGGCCCCTGTTACCCCCATGCCGCCCTCCCCCGGCAGCACGACAGGAAAAGCCTTTCGGGGATTTCTTTATCCGCGTGCCAATGTGACCATTCCCCACACCGCCAGACCACAAACCACGAGAATCGCAATCCCGAGGATCGGGGAAGCAAACCGGATTTGCGTGAAACCGACGGCGACACTTTCGGGGACTTTGCGCGCGCCAGTAATCATCGCACCGATCAGGTTTTCACGTTTGATCATCAGATAGAAAATCGAGGCCAGAACATGCAGTGCCACTGC
>CBIHMD010000107.1:0-7688 GCA_966210655.1 uncultured Thalassospira sp. | reverse complement strand
GTGCATGGCCAGTATCAGGTTGAATGAAACCCGCAGAAACAAAGGCTTTTGCGCGAGTCTTCCGAAATGATGAACCGCAGGGGAATGCAAAACGGAACATCATCGCATTCCCGATGTTCTGTCGTGTGATGGCGGTGAACTATTCGGCAGCGGATGCAGGAATGGCGGTGTGCCGGTCCGGAACACCGTCTATCTCGCTTGGCAGCGGACGGGCCGGAACGGCGCCGATACGGGCATCGGGCATTGGCGGGTGATCGGGGAACTGACCGTGAATGCGAATGTTCTCTCGATAGTCGCTGGCCGATTTTCCACGATACTGGCGAAAACGCCGGTTGAAGTTCGAAAGATTGCTAAAGCCGTTATTTTCGGCGATCTGATAGATCGGAAGATCGGTGCGAGAAAGCTGCACACAGGCCCGCGAAATCCGGTATTCGTTCAGATATTCGACAACACTGCGCCCGGTATAACGTTTGAACAGCCGGTAAAAGCTGCTCTCACTGACACCGGCAACATCGGCAAGCGATGAAACCCGAAGCGGTTCTGCGTAATGCGCATGAATGAAAGCCAACGCGCGATCCACCCGGATAGATTCACTGTTCTTCCCGGCTTCGCCGCCAAAATTGGCCGATGCCAGCGGTTTGTCGATCCCGGTAAGCAGGGCTTCAAGCAGTTCGATCATCAGGATAAAGCGCCGCCGCGGTTTGGCATCATCAAGGTGCGGGCAGATTTCCCGAACGCATTCCACTGTTTCATCCGTAAAGGAAAGACCGCGGCGCGCACGGGCAAACAATTCGTGGAAATCGGCAAATTCAACAAAATCCCGCGTCAGGTTTTCCACCCATTCCTGCGACAGCCAAAGCACATAAACCTCGATCGGGCGAGACGGATCAATGCGTTTGCATTCCCAAAGATGGGGCAGGTTGGGGCCGACCATCGCGAAATCCAGCCCGTCAAACGCCTGCCGATGATCACCAATCAACCGTGACCCTTTGGCATTCAGCGTCAGGGTCATCTCATATTCGGGGTGCTGGTGCCAGTTGCAGCGAAAATCATCCCAGATATAGTGAAAATAGCCCCAGCTATATCCCTGTGGATTTGTGATCCGTTCCTGGATGATCCGCATATCGTCCTACTATTCGTGTCGTGATTACTGCGAATTTGCAGAATAGTATCATCCTTTGAAGGATATGACACTTTGAAAAGGAGCGATCAGGCGTATCCTTTTTCAATCGGGCGGCTCCGCGCCGGGAAGCAATGACCAAAACAGATTGCAGCCGGTGATTGCACCTGGGGTTCCGGTACGGGCGCCCGACCCGGACAAAAAGACCAACCAAAACGAATAAAAGCAGCTGCCAAAAGCTGCATGGGAAAACCGATAACATCCTAGGGAGGTCTAGATGACCTTGATGAAAAAACTGCTCGCAACGGCGGGCGTTCTTGGCGCGACTTTTGCGATGGCCGGATCGGCCAATGCCGCAAAGATTTCTATTTCCTGTGGTGCCGTCGGACAGGAACTTGCGCTTTGCCAAGAAGGTGTTGATGCATGGGCAAAGCAGACAGGCAACGAAGTCGCGGTGATTTCCACCCCAAATTCGACAACCGAACGACTGGCTCTTTATCAGCAGATTCTGGCTGCCGGATCGTCTGACATTGATGTGTTCCAGATTGATGTGATCTGGCCGGGGATACTGGGCAACCACTTCATTGATCTTAACGAATACATGGCGGACGAAGCCAAGCAGCATTTTGAGGCCATCGTCACCAACAACACGTTTGAGGACCGTCTGGTTGCCATGCCGTGGTTTACGGATGCGGGCGTCCTTTATTACCGCAAGGATTTACTGGAAAAGTACGGCGAAAGTGTTCCTGAAACCTGGGAACAGCTGACAAAAACAGCGCAGAAAATCCAGGAAGGCGAACGCAAGGCCGGTAACGACAAAATGTGGGGCCATGTGTTTCAGGGACGGGCCTATGAAGGCCTGACCTGCAACGCGCTGGAATGGGTCGTTTCGTTTAACGGTGGTTCGGTGGTCGAACCGAATGGCAATATTTCGATCAATAACGATCAGGCGAGAAAGGCGATTGAAACCGCATCAAACTGGATCGGCACCATTTCCCCCGAAGGTGTTCTTGGCTATGCCGAGGAAGAAGCACGCGGTGTGTTCCAGTCTGGCAATTCGGTCTTCATGCGCAACTGGCCCTACGCCTGGGCGCTGGCTAATTCGGCAGACAGCCCGGTCAAGGGCAAGGTCGGTGTTGCTGCCCTGCCCAAAGGCGGTGAAGACGGCCGTTCGGCCGCAGCCCTTGGCGGCTGGCAGCTGTCGGTTTCGAAATATTCGGAAAATCCCGAACTTGCCGCCGATCTTGTGAAATTCCTGACCTCCTACGAAGAACAGAAACGCCGTGCGATCAAGGGTTCCTATAACCCGACGATTGCCGATCTTTACAAGGACGAGGAAGTCCTTTCCGCCAATCCGTTCTTTGGCGATCTGTACGAGACATTCACCAGTGCGGCACCGCGCCCGTCAACCGTGACCGGTTCGAAATACAATCAGGTATCAAGCGAGTTTTGGCAGGCAGTGCATGCGTCGCTGTCGGGATCGCAAACCGTCGACCAGGCGATGACCGGGCTTGATCGCAGCTTGAAACGCGTCAAGCGTTCCGGCTGGTAAACGGGGTTTGCAACACCGGGATGCTATTGATTTACCCGGTGTTGCTCCAATCCTGTTTTCGTACCGGTTTGCTTTGACCGGTTTGATGGATGGCGGTCATGATCGATCATCCCCCTTCAAGATCAAGAGCGGTTCCCATGGCGCAAGCTTCGTCCCTGACGCGTGCAAGACGGCGTTCGGCATGGCTTTTTTTAACGCCGATGCTGGTCATCCTTGCCTGCGTGGCCGGTTGGCCATTGCTGCGGACTTTCATCTTTGGCTTTACCGACGCCAATCTGTCCGATCTTGGCGGTTACAGCTTTATCGGCTTTGAAAACTTCTATGCCGTTTATGATGGCGAGACGTTCGGCCTTCTGGCCGATCCGGAATGGTGGCAGGCAGTCTGGAATACGATCTATTTTACCCTGATTTCCGTCTCTCTTGAAACGGTGCTGGGTATCATTGTGGCCCTTGTCCTTAATCAGGAATTCAAGGGACGCGGATTGGTGCGGGCGGCGGTTCTGATTCCGTGGGCGATCCCGACAATCGTGTCGGCCAAGATGTGGCACTGGATGCTGCATGATCAGTTCGGCATCCTCAATGATCTCTTTATGTCGCTAGGCCTGATTGCTGCACCGATTGCCTGGACAGCCAATCCCGATACGGCCATGGCTGCGGTGATTATGGTCGATGTCTGGAAAACCACACCGTTTATGGCGCTTCTGACACTGGCCGCCCTTCAGATGCTGCCAAGTGACTGTTATGAGGCCGCCCGTGTCGATGGTATCCATCCGGTCCGGGTGTTTTTCAAGGTGACCCTGCCGCTGATCAAACCCGCATTGATGATTGCCGTGATCTTCCGTGCCCTTGATGCATTGCGTGTGTTTGACGTGATTTATGTCTTAACGCCGAACAATCCGAACACCATGACCATGTCGGTCTATGCCCGGCAACTTCTGGTCGATTTTCAGGAAGTCGGATATGGCTCGGCAGCGTCAACGCTGCTGTTTCTGGTCATCGCCTTTTCGATCATGGCCTACATGATGATCGGTCGGGTCCGGCTTGACGACGGGGGACATTAAGATGAACCGCAAAGTCAAATCCCTGATGACGAGGGCCGGTTTTTACCTGCTGGTAGCCGCCATCGTGATCTTTGCCGTTTTCCCGTTCTATTACGCGATCCTGACGGCGTTCGAAACCGGATCGGCGTTGTTTGACGTCAATTACCTGCCGGAAAGTTTCAGTTTCTCGAACTATCTGTCGGTGTTTGAAGGACAGCCGTTCGGTCGCAATATATTCAATTCGATCTTTGTCAGTGTGATGGTTGTGGCCCTGTCGCTTTTGATGGGAGTGACGGCATCCTATGCGCTTGCACGGGTTAAATTTGCCGGGCGCGGCCTGTTGCTGGTGACGATCCTGTCGGTATCGATGTTCCCGCAGGTCGCGGTGCTGTCGGGGATGTTCGAACTGATCCGGGCGGTCGGGCTTTATAATTCCATGTTCGGTCTGGCGATTTCATACATGATGCTGACCCTGCCATTCACGGTCTGGATACTGACCGCCTTCATGCGCGAATTACCGCGCGAGCTTGAAGAAGCCGCCGTGATGGACGGGGCCAGCGCCTGGACCGTGATCACGCGCGTGTTCCTGCCGGTCATGTGGCCTGCCATGGTTACCACCGGGCTTCTGGCCTTCATCATGGCATGGAACGAATTCCTGTTTGCCCTGACCTTCACCCTGACCAATGAACAGCGCACCGTGCCGGTTGCCATCGCCCTGATTTCCGGGGCCAGCCAGTTTGAAATGCCATGGGGCAATATCATGGCGGCATCGGTGATCGTGACGGTTCCGTTGATTGTTCTGGTTCTGATTTTCCAGCGTCGCATCGTGTCCGGCCTGACCGCCGGGGCTGTCAAAGGCTGATGCGGCTTCTCGTCCCACATGACTTAAGGTGACTTTAAATGGCTTTGGCCGGAAATCCTGACTGGTGGCGCGGTGGCGTCCTGTATCAAATCTATCCGCGCAGTTTCTTTGATTCCAATGGCGATGGCATTGGTGATCTGCCCGGCATTACTCAGAAACTGGATTACATTGCCGATCTCGGCGTTGATGGCATCTGGCTGTCGCCGTTCTTTACCTCGCCGATGAAGGATTTCGGCTATGACGTGGCGGATTACCGCGATGTCGATCCGATGTTCGGAACATTGGCCGATTTCGACCATCTGGTTGAAAAGGCCCATTCGCTTGGCCTGCGCGTCACCATTGATCAGGTCCTGTCGCACAGTTCCGATCAGCATGCCTGGTTCAAGGAAAGCCGGTCATCACGTGATAATCCCAAGGCTGACTGGTATGTCTGGGCTGATCCCAAACCGGATGGCACGCCGCCCAATAACTGGCTGTCGATCTTTGGCGGTTCGGCATGGAAGTTCGATACCACCCGTCAGCAATATTACATGCACAACTTTCTGATCAGTCAGCCGGACCTGAATTTCCATAACCCAGATGTACAGGCCCAGTTGCTTGACGATGTGGAATTCTGGCTGCGTCGCGGGGTGGATGGTTTCCGGCTTGATACCGCCAATTTCTATGTTCATGACGCGGAATTGCGCGATAACCCTCCATGGGTTCCGGGCTCTCACCGACCCGAAGGCGCGCCAAAGGAAAATCCCTATACCCGCCAGATGCATGTCTATGACAAAACGCGACCGGAAAATATCGCGTTCCTTAAAAAACTGCGCACAGTTCTCGATAAATATCCCGGTGCGACGACGGTCGGTGAAATCGGCTCGGACAATTCGCTGGCGACCATGGCGGAATATACCGCCGGGGGCGATAAACTTCACATGGCCTATACGATCAATTTGCTGGAAAGCCCGCTTGAAACGGCTTTGATCCGCGGGATGTTGCGCAATGTTTTTGAGGTTCTTGGCGATGGCTGGCCGTGCTGGGCGGTATCGAACCATGATTTCGTCCGGGTTGCGACCCGTTGGGGCATGGACAAGGGCGGCGATAATGATGCCCGCCTTCGCATGATCCCGGCCCTTTACACTACATTGCGTGGCACGCCCTGCATCTATCAGGGGGAGGAACTTGGCCTTGAAGAGGCCGTCGTCCCCTATGAATTGCTGCAGGATCCCTACGGGATTGAAATGTGGCCGGAATTCAAGGGGCGCGATGGATGCCGAACCCCCATGCCATGGATGAATGCCAATATCCCGCATGGCGGTTTCACCACAAACGATACGCCGTGGCTGCCGGTCCCGCAGGATCATAGCGGGCTTGCGGTTGCCGAACAGATGGATGATCCCGGTTCGCTGCGCAGTTTCTATCGTGATCTTCTGGCGTGGCGCAAAATCCATCCGGAAATCATCGATGGCGATATCGAGATGCTCGATATCGATGACAATATCATCGCCTATGCCCGCATGGCGGGCGTGGTCCGGACCATCTGCGTGTTCAATACGACGCCCGATGCCCGAACCGTGACCTTGCCCGGGCGTTCGGATGCGAATTTCGCCCTTAACAGCGGATCGGTTACCGGCAATCAGCTTTCGCTGTCGGGGTGGGGCTTTTATTTCGGAACGATATAAATCGACAAGTCGAGGGAGGAACCCGCATGTCGGAAGTGGTTCTTAAACAGGTTAAAAAACGTTTCGGTCCGATCGAGACCATTCATGGTGTCGATCTGAATATCCGTGATGGCGAATTTTGCGTGTTTGTCGGTCCGTCAGGATGTGGCAAATCGACCTTGCTGCGCCTGATTGCCGGGCTCGAAGATATCAGCGACGGCGAACTTTCCATTGGCGGCGAGGTCGTCAATGACAGGGCGCCAAAGGATCGCGGTGTTGCCATGGTGTTTCAGTCCTATGCGCTTTATCCGCATATGACGGTCTATGAAAACATGGCGTTCGGCCTTGATCTTGCGAAAAAAACCAAGGACGAACAGCGCGAACGTGTGATGGCCGCAGCCAAGGTGCTGCAACTTGAAGAATTGCTGGACCGCAAGCCAAAGGAACTTTCGGGCGGTCAGCGTCAGCGCGTCGCCATTGGCCGGGCGATTGTGCGCAAACCGAAAGTCTTCCTGTTCGATGAACCGCTATCGAACCTCGATGCCGGTTTGCGCGTGCAAATGCGCATCGAATTGACAAAACTTCATGAAAAATTGAAGTCCACGATGATTTATGTGACGCATGATCAGGTCGAAGCCATGACAATGGCTGACAAGATCGTGGTTTTGCGGGCCGGTTCGGTCGAGCAGGTCGGGACCCCGCTTGAACTCTATCATCATCCGCAAAATCAATTTGTTGCGGGCTTCATCGGGTCGCCTAAAATGAACTTTGTTCCGGCGGTTGTGATGGTGGTTTCGCAACAAACTGTTACGGTTAAACTGGATTCCGGTAAAGAGGTGACGCTGCCTGTTGATGGCAGTGGTCTTGACGCCGGAGATCGTGTAACAGTGGGCATCAGACCGGAACATTGCAGCCTTGCCGATCAGGACACGGCATTGCTGACAGGAACGGTCGAAGTGGTTGAACATCTGGGCGAGGCGGGTCTCGTCTATGTGCAGGCCGGTGGCGATGAACTGTTCGTTGCCCGTGTCACGGGTGATACGGCAATTGTAACAGGATCATCCATCGGCATTCATGCCCGGGTGGAAGATTGCTATCTGTTCGATCAGAACGGACAAGCCAGACGGCGCCTTGATGTGGATAACGAACCGCTCAGAGCACAGCTGGCAACAGGATAGGCGGTGACGGGGCGAAAACCCGTCGCCTGCCAACACGGTAAATACCGTGGCCCGGTCGTTTGCCAGAGCCCTTCGGGCTCGGGATCCCACCTTTACGACGGGGAGGAAACGAGTGAGAGCAGTTCGCTTGGAAGGCTTAGGGCAAGATGACACAAACGACGACGCAGCGCCAACGGCTGAAGCATCGTATCGCTGATATCGTGATTTTCGGTGGGACCGGAGATTTGGCGTTACGCAAACTTTTCCCCGCACTTTACGAAATGGAACGTACAGGGCGTTTCGATGATGCC
>CBIHMD010000106.1:0-7702 GCA_966210655.1 uncultured Thalassospira sp. | reverse complement strand
AATCAGGGTTGCGAAGCTTGGTTTGCCAGCAATAAAGGATTTGGTGCCGTCTATCGGATCAAGAACCCAGACGAAATCGGCATCGACATTATGACGGCCATGTTCTTCGCCAAGAATTCCGTGATCAGGCAGTTCGGCCGTCAGGATCGCACGCATCGCGGTTTCGACTTCGCGGTCGGCAATGGTGACAGGGCTTGCATCGGCTTTGACGTCAACCGCGACAGGGGTACGGTAATACTGGCGCACGACCGGACCGGCGGCATCGGCCAGCTTGTGGGCGATCTCCAGAAAGTGGTCGAGATTTTCCATTAAAACGCATCCCTGTTTGATATGATAAGCTGCAAAAGTTGCCCCGACGGCAAACGAAAACAGGGGACAGTTACCTGTCCCCTGTAAAAAATCAATCGATTATCCTGTGAAGTTTTCCAGCCTTTATTGGGCGGGAGCCTCACCTTCTGCTGCTGGTTCTGCGGGCGCATCTGCTGCAGGTGCTTCTTCAGCAGGGGCATCAGTGGATTCTGCGGCCTCTCCTGGCGCATCTGCCGCGGTATCGGCGTTTTCACCTGCGGCGGCTTCGGCCGGGTCAGGATAGGGCAGCGGGTTATCCGACTTGCTGTTAAGCCACGCAATGACAGCGGCGCGCTCTTCAGGTTTTTTCAGGCCTCCGAAGCTCATTTTGGTGCCATCGATATAATCACGCGGTTTGTAAAGGAAGTGGTTCAGTTCTTCCCAGCCCCAGGTGCTGCCATGGTCGGCCATACCCGCAGAATAGGCGAAGTCGTCCTTGTGGGCGAAATTGTTGCCAACAATGCCATAAAGGTTGGGACCGGTTTTGTTCGGACCACCTTTCTCGGCGTCATGGCAGGGTGCGCATTTTTTGAAAACTTTTTCGCCTTCGGACAGGTCAGCCGATGCCAGCATTGCGAGAATCGGTTCCGGCCCGGCGGGCTCTGCCGGTGCGGAGGCCGGAGCATTCGCGCCAGCCATCAGGTCTTCGGAGAACGGATAAACGGGTGTTTCCAGTTCTTCGGGGTGCACGAGGGCACTGCCGACCTTGCCAACAACTATGACCAAAAGCACAGCACAGATAACACCGGCGACGATCTTGTTGATTTCCATCGTGTTCATGACGGGATCCCTACAGCCTAATCACTCTCAGGTTTCTTTTTTAACAGCTGACCCATGCGCCCCCAAAACGCTCTTAAAGATCACAAGAACGCGCATGCGACAGCAGGTCAGACCGGTCGGAGGGAAAACTATACGTTTCAGAGATTTGCATCAACCTTTCTTAAACAGAAAGGCGAAAACAGACGAGATAGACCTTCGTCATATTCAATTCCGGCTTTCGCAATATCCCCAAAACCGGCTATTGTCCCGCCGATTCAAGCCATTGTTTCTTGCACAGGTTATCAGACGCGCGCTTTGCGCAAGATCAAAGCAGGTTCAAGCCAGTCCGGAGGCCCTTATGTCTACGCCGCGCAATCCCGTTGTCGTTATTCCAGCCCGTATGGCTTCCACGCGCCTGCCAAACAAGCCGTTGGCCAATATTCATGGCGAGCCGATGATTGTGCATGTCTGGCGCCGCGCGACCGAGGCGGGAATCGGCCCGGTGATCGTGGCCTGTGCCGAACAGGAAATCGCCGACGCTGTTACGGTGGCAGGTGGAATCGCGGTTTTGACCGATCCGGACTTGCCCAGCGGATCGGATCGGGTGCATCAGGCGTTGCAAAGCTTTGACCCGGATGGAAAATACGATGCTGTAGTCAATGTTCAGGGCGACTTGCCGACGATTGATGCGGCAGATATTCGGGCGGTTTTCGATCCGCTTGCCGATCCGAATGTCGATATTGCGACTCTGGCGGCTGAAATCACGCGCGAGGAAGAACGCACCAATCCGAATGTGGTCAAGGCGGTTGCTGCCTTTGGCAACGGTCGGGTCGCACGCGCCCTTTACTTCACGCGCGCAACGGCCCCGCATGGTGACGGACCGCTTTATCATCACATCGGGCTTTATACCTATCGCCGGGCGGCGCTGGACCGGTTTGTCAGTCTTCCGCCTGCCGAACTTGAAATGCGTGAAAAGCTTGAACAATTGCGCGCACTTGAAAACGGCATGGTGATCGCGGTTGCGCTGGTTGACGGTGTGCCGCTGGGGGTCGATACGCCCGAAGACCTTGAACGTGCACGACTTGTGCTGGGCGCGTAATTAGGTTCTTCTATGTTTTGCCTACGGTCAAACTGTTAGCAAAACATGGAAATCTTCTTTAATTATCAGGAAACAACCAGATGACTGCCCAACAACGTATCGCTTTTCAGGGAATGCACGGTGCCTACTCCGATCAGGCTGCCCGTCGCGCCTTTCCGGGTGCAACGACGGTGCCGTATCGGACGTTTGAAGGTGCTTTTAGTGCATTGCATGACGGCGATGTCGAGTTGGCGGTTATTCCGATTGATAATACACTGGCCGGGCGTGTCGCCGATGTGCATCATCTTCTGCCGGACTCTGGCGTGCATATCATTGGCGAAACATTCCTGCGCATCAACCACGCGCTGGTTGCAGTGCCGGGTGCCAAAATTTCCGACATCAAGGAAATCCGCAGCCATGTCCATGCGCTCGGACAATGCCGCAAAATCCGCAAGGAACTTGGCGTAAATTCTGTGGTCGGTCCGGATACGGCCGGATGCGCCAAGGAAGTGGCCGATCTGGGTGATAAAAGCATCGCGGCGATTGCACCGGTACTGGCGGCCGAGATTTACGGCCTTGATATCCTGCGTACCGAGGTTGAGGACGCGGCCCACAACACGACGCGTTTCATTATCCTTGCGCGCGAACCGCTTGATATCCCTAATGACGGATCACCGGTGGTGACCAGTTTTGTCTTTCGGGTGCGCAACGTAGCGGCGGCCCTTTACAAGGCGCTTGGCGGGTTTGCGACTAACGGAATAAACATGACCAAGCTCGAAAGTTATATGGTCGAGGGGCATTTCACCGCGACCCAGTTCTTTGCCGAGGTAGAGGCCCATCCAGAACAGCTTGGCCTGCGCCATGCCCTCGAAGAACTTCAATTCTTCTCGCACGAGGTTCGTATTCTGGGTGTTTACCCGTCTCATTCCTTCCGTCGGGAAAACGACCTCCCGGCGGAATAGATCGACTTATTACCCCTTTTTGATCAATCATCAGATAAATGAAACGGGCCATTTCCGTCGAAATGGCCCGTTTTGCTTAAGCCTCATACGTTTTGTTTGAGGCTATTTTTCCGCAGGGATCAATTTTCAGCCTGTTTGACCAGATCGCCTGAGAACCGGCGAATGATCTGGGTCAGTTCGGACGAACGCGATGACAGTTCTTCGGATGCATTGCGCAGATCACCGGCATGGGTCGTCGTGCTTTGGGCGTTCTTCATGGTCTGATCGACGCTATAGGAAATCTGTTTCACGCCATCCGCACTGCGATTGGCGTTGCCAGCGATTTCCTGAGTTGCGGCTCCCTGTTCTTCAATCGCCGCTGCAATTGCCGTTGAGGCAGAGCGAACCTGGTCGATGGTTTCAGACACACGTGAAATGCCGGTAACAGCACGCTCGGTGCCCTCAACAATGCCATTGATCTGGGCCGCAATTTCTTCGGTCGCGCGTCCGGTTTGGGTTGCAAGGTTTTTGACCTCGCTTGCGACAACGGCAAAGCCTTTGCCGGCATCACCCGCGCGGGCGGCCTCGATGGTGGCGTTCAGGGCCAGAAGGTTGGTCTGACCTGCGATGTCATTGATCAGGCTGACGATTTCCTTGATCTTGTCGACGGCCTCGGACAGGCCGCCAACATCGTCGGACGCGCTCTGGCTTTCGTGGGTTGCGCGTTCGACAGTATTGGACATCTGGGTAATCTGAACGTTGATTTCCGTGATCGAGGATGAAAGTTCCTCGGTTGCGGCGGCAACCGCGTCAACATTCTGCGAAACCGATCCGGCAGCAGATGCAACTTGCTGGCTTTGATCAAGGATGCCCTCGGCGTTGTGCGACATGCTGACGGCTAGTTCACCGCTGCGTTTGACCGACTGGTCGACGGCACCGGCAATCCCGCCGACTTCGCTTTCGAGTTTTTGGGCGATATTTCGAATATTGGTGCGGCGTTCTTCTTCAGCTTTTTGTTTCTGGAATGCAGCATCTTTTTCAAGCTGCTGGGCCTTTGCGGATTTATCACGCAACGCAAGCACACCTGATGCCATGTCGCCGATTTCGGTAAAGTTGGACTCGGTATCGACCGGTGCCTGATAATTGCCTTCGGCAATCGTTGCGATGGAACGGTTCAGTCCGACGATGCTTTTGGTAATGCGGGTTCCGACGAACCAGGACAGGACGCCTGCGATGACGATCGCAATCACGGAAATAATTGCAATCCTTTGCATCACAGACTGAAATTCTGCGCTAACGTCATCCATGTAAACGCCAGCACCAAGTGCCCAGTTCCAGCCGGGAATCGGACGGACATAGGCGGCCTTTTCGACGAGGGTGTCCCCCATGCCGGGCTTTTTGGTCTCATAGGTAATGATGCCACCACCTGCCTTGGCGGTATTGACAATCATCTGGCGGACTTTGCTATCGGGATTACATTTACCGACATCTTCGGGGCTTAGCGGATCAAGAACCATGCAGTGACCGTAATCGGAGGCATAGATATAGTTCTCGCCGTCGAAACGATAGGTATTCAGAAGCGCCAGCACCTCGGTTTTGGCAGCATTTTCATCCATTTCGCCAGCTTTCACCTTGGCAATATATGAATTGACGATAGTAACTGCGCCTTCGGTCAGGTGCTCGATCTGTTCGAATTTCCCGTTTCGCAGGCTGCTTTGATAATTCAGTGCCACTGTTGCGATAATCGCGATCAGCGTCAGCAGGCAGATCGCCGGGATTGAGAAAATCCCTGTAACAACCCGAAACCGCATGGTCCATCCCCTTGAATGTTGTGTAACCGACCGATAATGCGCACAAATTTGATATCGATAGATTAATTCGGTGTTACATATGGGAATGATAAATGCGTTTTTGCATGGCAGCCCGGCGCAGGGATTGATTGACTTTGTTCCGAGGGGCCTGTATCACCCGCTTCATTCCTTCGCTTGTAGGGCAGATTGAGCTGTCAGGAACTGTGTGAAAAGGCGAGGGCGGCAATGACGTGATGACGTCATGGCCTCATCATATGCCTCTCATGCAGGGTCCGAAGCAGCGGCTTGATCGCCGAGCACCGGTCGCTATTGCTGTCGAGCAGGCACATCATGGCGCGAACATGGCGCCGACCGGATTTTGAAGGACTTTCCTTTATGACTAATTTTGAAGGGCTCAACCTTATCGAGCCCCTGCTGCGCAACGTTGAAGCTACCGGTTTCACCGCACCGACCGAGATTCAGGCAAAAACCATTCCGGCATTGCTTGAAGGTCGTGACCTGATGGGTATTTCCCAGACGGGCGGTGGTAAAACCGCTGCTTTCTGCCTGCCGCTGTTGCAGCGTCTTGCCGAAAATCCGAAACGCCCGGCACCGGGCCAGCCGCGCGCGCTTATTCTGGCGCCGACGCGTGAACTGGTGAACCAGATCGGTCAGTGCCTGCGCGATTTCAAAAAAGGCATTCGCCTGTTTTCTTCTGTTGTCTATGGTGGTTCTCCGATGGGCCCGCAGATTCAGGAACTGCGCCGTGGCGTTGACATCCTGGTTGCGACCCCGGGTCGCCTGCTTGACCATATGTCACGTAACACCATCCGTTTCGACGATATCGAAGTCTTCATTCTTGATGAAGCCGACCGTATGCTCGATATGGGTTTCTCCGAAGACGTTCTGACTGTTGCCGAAGTGCTGCCGCGTGATCATCAGACGGTGATG
Source organism: uncultured Thalassospira sp. (assembly GCA_966210655.1). Taxonomy (GTDB): domain Bacteria; phylum Pseudomonadota; class Alphaproteobacteria; order Rhodospirillales; family Thalassospiraceae; genus Thalassospira. The sequence goes on along the minus strand of CBIHMD010000106.1, from coordinate 1,835 downwards.
TTCTCTGCAACCATGCCGCCGGCTGTCAAACATCTGACCGACCGTCTGCTGAACAATCCGGTTAAAGTTGAAACCGCGCCGCAGTCCAGCGTGACCGAGCGTGTTACCCAGCGTGGCATGTTCGTGAAACGTCATGACAAGACCTCGCTCCTGGTACAGCTTCTGAAACGTCAGGAAAGCGAACGCGTTCTGGTTTTCACCAAAACCAAAGCCGATGCGGACGAGCTTTCGTTCCAGCTGCGCGATGAAGGTGTCGATACCGACGCCATCCATGGTGATAAACAGCAGCGTATTCGCCAGAAAATCCTGCGGAACTTCCGTAATGGTCAGTTCCCGGTTCTGATTGCAACCGACGTTGCAGCACGTGGTATTGACGTCCCAGGCATCACGCATGTCATCAATTATGACCTGCCGACCGATCCGGAAAACTATGTGCACCGCATTGGCCGTACCGGCCGTGGCAGTGCCGAAGGTACAGCGATTTCGTTCTGCGAACCGCGTGACGTTCGTCATCTGCGCAACATTGAACGTGTAATCGGCCAGCAGGTCGAAATCGACGAAGATCATGAATTCCATTCGGCTCCGCCTGCCCGTTCGTCGGGCGGCGGCGGTCGTGATGGAGCCCGTGGTGGTCGTGGCGGATTTGGCGGTGGTCGTGATGGCGGTCGCGGTCGTGGCGGTTTCGGTGGCGGTCGTGACGGTGGTCGCGATGCCGGCCGTGGCGGTCGCGGTGGTTTTGCCGGTGGTCGTGATGGTGCACGTCGTTTCGAGGGTGATCGCGAAGGCGGTCGTTCTTTCGCTGGCGAACGTGATGGTGGCCGTGATGGCGGTCGTCGTTTTGGCCAGTCCGATCAGCCGCGTGGTGATCGTGGCGGGGATCGTCCGGCACGTGGTGATCGCAACGACCGTGGCGGTGACCGTTTTGATCGCAAACCGCGCTTTGACCGTGCCGCTGCAGATCAGCGCCCGGACCGTGCAGAGCGTACCGAACGCAATGATCGTACGGAACGTACTGATCGTGGCACCAATTTCCGCCCGCGTGGCGAAGGTGCACCGGCACGTGATGGTGAGCGTCGTTTTGCTGACAAGCCGCGTGGTGAACGTGGTTTCAAGAACCGTGATCGCGATACCCGCGGTCGTGATTTCAGCGATCGTCCGCGCCGTGCCGAAGGTGGCCGTGGTGAAGCCCGTGGTGGCAACCAGGGCATGAAACGCCGTTCAGCCTAAGGGTTTTCTTCTGGGTCGGCTTGGGCCGGAAGTACCAGATAATATTCAGATTTTAAAAGAAGCCCCCATTTTACGGGGGCTTCTTTGATTTTGGTGCCATCCCTGGTTGGGGATTTGTTGTTGTAATGTGCTAAAAAGCACATGCCGGATGATGAATATGCTGAAGTGCCTGCTTACATACTTGATAAAATAGTCGACGCTGCCCGATTGAGGTTGCAGTTGGAGAGTGGTGGATATGCAATTGATAACCCGGATCGGGTATGTCGCATCCGTTTGTGTTGCTGTCGTGATTGCTGCAAACTTTGCGCGTGCCCAGAATGCGACAATTCATGTTGCTGTCGATGCAGATGGCGAACGTGATTGCACACGCCTGATTGCATCCGGGAATCCCGATTATCCGCCCTATCTTTGGTCGACCGAGGAGGGCAGCAATCATCTTGTCGGGGCGGCAGCAGACTTTCTGCAGCGTGTTGGCGCAGCGGCGGGAATCGAGATTGAGGTCATCAATGCGGGCAGTTGGGGGCGCGTGCAGCAGTATATGCGGGAAGGCGGCATCGACATGATTGCCGGTGCCTTCTTTACCATTCCACGCCTTGAATACATGGATT
>CBIHMD010000105.1:0-7742 GCA_966210655.1 uncultured Thalassospira sp. | reverse complement strand
TGTCTGTGTCGGAGACATTGCCCCAAAGGCAGCCCGAAATGTTCTTTATCGCAAGGAAATCACGATACGGCAGGTGCGATCCTATGGTCCAGGTCGATATGACCCGAACTACGAGCAATTAGGACAGGATTACCCGATCGGCCATGTGCGCTGGACCGTGAAACGGAACATGCAAGCAGCCCTCGCCCTTCTTGAAAGCGGCAAACTGAACCCGATTCCGCTTGTTTCGCAGCAGATTGATCTGGAAGATGCCGCCGATTTTCTTGGCTCCCCGTCGATGATGGCAACCGTCATCCGGTATCAGAATGTCGATAACCGCCCCAAAGCATATAAACCGGTAGCGCAGATCAATACCGCCAGCAACAGCACAATCGGGATCGGATTGATCGGTGTCGGGAATTATATGGTCAGCACCTTGCTGCCGCGACTAAGACGACTAAAGGGCGTCACAATCAAGGCCGTCGTTTCGCAGTCCGGCCTTTCAGCCCTTGCGATCCGGCGTCAACTTCCCGATACGATCGCACTATCCGTTGCCGATGACATTCTTGCAAATCCGGATATCAACACGGTTTTGATTGCCACCCGTCATGACAGTCATGCTGAACTCGCTTGTAAGGCATTAAATGCCGGGAAACATGTCTGGCTGGAAAAACCGCTTTGTGTCAGTCGGGAACAGCTTGAATCATTTAGACAAGTTGCGAAACAAAACAGCCCGCAGGTCTTCATGATCGGGCATAACAGGCGCTTCGCACCAATGACGGCAATGCTGAAAAAACATCTGCCAAAAGGCAAAATGCAGTTCCGCTATCAGGTTCGCCCTCCTTCTGTCCCGACCGATCACTGGCTTAACCGACAGGGACAGGGCGGGAGAACAATCGGCGAAATCAGCCATTTCATCGATCTGCTTTCAGCCCTTGCTGAAACTGAAATGCTCAGATTGCAATGCGACTGGATTGACCGCGAGGCGGGAGACAGTATTTGGCATCTGACCTTCGCCGATGGATCGCGCGGCGAAGTTTCCTATTTGCGCGCCGCCCGAAGGAATACATCAAAGGAAGTTCTGGAAGTATCAGCCCCAGGCTTTGCCGCAATCATCAACGATTGGCGAAAACTGGTGATAAATGGCAAGACAATCTTGCGAAAACCATTACTGGCCAGTCCGGACAAGGGACATAATGACGCCATTGCCGTCTTTCTCGATACAATAATGACCGGAATCCACAATCCCTGCATACTGGGCATCGACGCAGAAATACATCTGATGGATCAGATTCTTGCTGCCGCCAGCGACGATCAATACGGCCCGGCGTAAAGAACAATAAGCGGCAGGGTGATCACACTAATCAGGGTTGTAACCAAGATCGTGGTCGAGGAGCGGTCGATACAGACATTATAGCTGCCCGCAATGATTGCCACATTCGCCCCCGCAGGAAGGGCCGCAATCAGTACCACAATGGTCAACCACAGCGGCTGCAGATCGAAAACAAAATGTGCAATCAGGAACACCAGAACCGGTTGCACGAACATTTTCGCAACTGTGCACAACATGCTTGCCGACATATTGCCGCGAACGGACTGCCCGTAAAGTCCGGCCCCCACCAGCAGCAATGCAATCGTTGGCCCCGCCGTCCGGAACCGTTCCAACGTTCCGTCGACCATCTCAGGTAACCGAAGATTAATCAGGGATGCCAGCACACCCAGAATAATCGCGACGATAATCGGATTGCGCAGCACCCTAACCACACTGCGCGCAACATTTGGCAACCAATGCCCGCCGCCAGAACGAGAACCTTCCACGATCATCACGGTCAATCCCAGCAAGGTCAGCGGATGGATTGACAGGATAATCAGAAGTGGCACAAGGCCCTCTTCCCCGTATACCGCCTGAACCAGCGGAATGCCCAACAACACAATGTTGGAGAAAACCCCGCCCATGGCAGTTACGGCGGCTTCGTCCGTTCTGGCCTTCAGCCACGCACGCGCAACCATAAACACCAGCAAAAAGTTCAGAAGTGCGCCCGCATAATAACTGCCCCACAAGCGCAAATCAAAATGCGCACTGATGTCGGATTGCGACAGGGTTTGAAACAGCATAGCAGGGATAAAGGCATTCATCGCAAGGCGGGCAAGGAACGGAATACCTTCACGGCTGATAACGCGGAAACGGGTTAAAAGATAACCACAAAGGATCGTCAAAAAAACAGGGCCGACTTTTCCAACGACCAGATCAAGCATCTTTTCCCCCAGCCGCCCGGTGGCAAGCCCAAACGGTCGCGCCAGCAATCAATAGCAGCAGTTCCATGAAAGTACGGGCGAACATCCCGCAAAAAGAAAGGACGGTACCGCGCGGTACCGTCCCGATCTTACAAAGCAATTACGGCAATGACCAGCCTGTAAAACCGGCCGACAACATCCTTGGTCATCAGCCCTGTTCCGTCATCACCCGTTTGACCGCGCTTTTCCATCCCGCCAAAAGATGATTGCGCCGACCGCCTTCAAGTTCCGGCTTGAATTCCGCGTCCATGTGCCAATTCTCGGCAATATGATCGAGATCGCGATAAATCCCCGCCTGCAACCCCGCAAGATAGGCCGCACCAAGCGCCGTTGTTTCCGTCACCACCGGGCGTTGAACCGGGATATCGAGAATGTCGGACAGATACTGGCACAGCCAGTCATTGGCAACCATACCACCATCAACCCGAACGGCTTTGGGCGAAACACCATCTGCCGCCATGGCTTCGAACAGGTCAAACGTCTGATAACAAACGCTTTCAAGTGCCGCTCGGACGAATTCACGCGGACCGGTATCGCGGGTCAGCCCGAAAATGGCACCGCGCGCGTCCGGATCCCAATAAGGTGCGCCAAGTCCTGTAAAGGCCGGAACAAGATAAACCCCGTGATTATCATCAAGCGATTTGGCCAACCCTTCGCTTTCGGCGGCCGACTTGATGATTCCAAGTCCGTCGCGCAACCACTGTACTGCCGCCCCGGCAACAAAGATCGCCCCTTCGATGGCATAGCTGGTTTTGCCATTCAAACGATACCCGACCGTAGTCAGCAAACGGTGCTGTGATGTCACCGCCTCGTCCCCGGTATTGAGGATCACGAAGCAACCGGTGCCATAGGTACTTTTGATATCGCCCGGTTCAAAGCAGCATTGGCCGAACGCAGCTGCCTGCTGGTCGCCTGCCATACCAAGTACCGGGATTTCACGGCCAAACAATTCCGCATCCACCATACCGAAATCGGCGGCACAATCCTTGACCTCTGGCAGCATGGATTTGGGGACGCGGAATATCTCACAAAGCCGGTCATCCCACGCATTGTCACGAATGTTGAAAAGATTGGTGCGTGCCGCATTGGTCGCATCGGTCGCATGCGACCTGCCCCCGGTCAAACACCACAGCAGGAATGAATCGACCGTGCCAAATGCCAGGTCGCCCTGTTCGGCACGGGCCCGTGCGCCGGTTACATGATCAAGTATCCACGCAACCTTCGTTGCCGAGAAATACGGGTCGATCAAAAGCCCGCTTCGATTATTCACATTCGTTTCAAGTTCCGGATCGCGCCGTTTCAGATCATGGCAAAGTGCAGCGGTACGACGATCCTGCCAGACGATGGCGTTATAAACCGCCTTGCCGGTTTTCCGATCCCAGACCACCGTCGTTTCACGCTGGTTGGTGATGCCAATCGCCGCGACATTGGCGATATCGACCCGCGACAGGGCTTCGCGGCAAACAGTAGCAACTGTTTCCCAAAGGTCTTCAGGGTCATGTTCGACCCAGCCACTATTGGGGAAATGTTGCGGGAATTCCTGCTGCGCGACGGCCACGGATCGGCCATTGGCATCGAAAACAATGGCGCGCGAACTGGTGGTTCCCTGATCAATCGCCAGAATGTAGCGTGTATCGGTCATTTCTGTTTCCTCCCAAGCCGACAGTTGGTCTGTCGTACCGTTCCGGTCCATTGCGGCAACTGATTTTTACCCTGCATTCGACCGATTCAACTGGTTTTGCGTTTCTATTTAGAAAAAAATCACACCAAAAACAATTCGTTTTCGAAAATTTTATCATATTTTTTGACCGACGCCCTATCCCGTTTGGTAACCGGCCCGCCAAAATGATATAGAAGACAACACGTTATCATACGCCAACCCGGTTTGAGCATTCATCAGGAAAAACGCCGCAATGATCTTCGATCTGGTCTATGGCACCCGCCCCAACCTGATCAAGGCAGCGGCTCTTTATCTGGCATGGCAGGAAAAGCGTGACGATCTGCCCTTTATCCTGCGCCTGATCGATACCGGTCAACATTGGAATCTGGCCCTTTCCGAAGGTTTGCGTCTTTCGCTTGGCTTACCTGCCCCCGAAATCCGGCTTGGAATCGGGCAACCGGGAAATAGCCGGGTCACGCTTGTTCAGAATGCAGACGATGCCTATTGCCGGGTGCTCGGCCAATCACCGGCACAAGGGACGATTGTCATTGGTGATGTTAACGGCTCTTTGGGTGTCGCGCGCGCGGCAAAAAGGAACTCCGCTTACCTGATCCATCTGGAAGCCGGGTTGCGTGGCGGGTTTGATGCCGTTGCCGAAGAAGCCAACCGGACAGAAATTGACAGCCTGTGCAATATGCACTGGGCCCCGGATGAAGCCGCAGCCAACAACCTTCATGAGGAAGGCATCAATGCTAAAGGCATTCATAATGTCGGTAATATCGTAATTGATGCGATGCTTCGCTTCGGCGGATCAACAACGGCGATCTGGTCTCCATCGGTGCAAACGGGTCCGGTTCTATTGACGCTACATCGTGCGGAAAATATCGACAATATTGTGCGATTGACTTCGATCATTGATGCAATCATCGACCTTGCCCGCGAAACACCAATCATCTGGCCGCTTCACCCGCGGGCACAAGGCACCATTGCACAAAACGGCCTTTGGCGTCGCATCCGCAATGCCGGAAACATCAAGATCGTAGCGCCGATGCTCTATCCCGATTTTCTGGCGGCTCTTGTTGCCGCACGCTATGTGATAACAGATTCCGGCGGAATAATTGATGAATGCGTCTGGCTAGGCAAGGCGGGATGCATTTTGCGACCAACCACCGAACGCGCCACTGCACTTAACGCGTCCGCGCTGGAACTTTGCGAACCGGCAGATCTGGTCCGAACCGCCACCAACCTTACGAACAGAACAGCACCACCAGTTCCTTTCCGACCTGCCGGTTGGGACGGCAAGACGGCTAGTCGAATGCTTGATACGCTGGTTGCTCTTGCCCGGTAAAGTTTTCCGATAAATCGCGGCACGAGATTTGCAACCTGCGATCCCATGATTTCTTTTTACCGGCATTATTTTCCCATGGAGGATCGGGATGGCGATATATGACACCCTGATGAGCATCAGCAACATCGCATCCAGTGCGAAAAGCACCTATGCGGCGGCAAAAACCATTGCCTCGAACAGTCAGCCCCTGCCCGAAGAGGACAAGGAAAAAAATGCCGACATCGCCTACATCAAGGAACACGGCTTCACGACCTATGTGAAGGAACTTGAAGAGCGCAAGATCGAAGAGATGCGCCGCAAGATCCTGCAATCGATGGGCCTTGATGAGGAAAGCCTGGCAAAGATGGGCGCAACCGAACGTCAGGCCATCGAAAAAACGATTGCTGACGCAATCGAGGAAAAGCTGAATGGCGCGACGCTTGCCAACAAGCAGAACAATGGTGAAGAAACACCGTCAGAACGACGTGATCGCATGCAGGCCGAAATTGCCTTCAACCCAAATATGTTCGATGTTTTCACAGCCCTTCAGTCTGAACTTTCGGATGGCTCGGTCCAGTCGATCACAGCCGATGACAAGAAAAAGCAGGATAACGCAGCATAACATTGCGATTTCATGCAGAAACAAAAGGCGCTGTCGAAGTGACAGCGCCTTTATTGTTTCGGAAACCCGAAAATGCCTTAATCGTCAATGCCAGCCATGCAGACATATTTGACTTCCAGATAATCCTCGACGCCGTATTTCGAACCTTCACGCCCGATACCGGATTGTTTGTAACCGCCAAAGGGAGCCACTTCGGTCGCGATCACACCGGCATTGACACCGACCAGACCGGTTTCAAGGCCTTCGGCCAGCTTCCAGATGCGGCTTATGTCGCGCGAATAGAAGTACGATGCCAGGCCGAACTCGGAATCGTTGGCCATTTCAAGCACTTCATCGTCGCTGTGGAAACGGATCAGCGGTGCCATCGGACCAAAAGTTTCCTCGCGGAAGACCAGCATGTCGCGATTGGCATCGGCAATCACGGTCGGCTCAAAGAAGCTACCGCCCTTTGCATGACGCTTGCCACCAGTCAGCACCCGACCGCCCTTGGAAAGAGCATCGGCAATCTGGTTTTCGACCTTTTCGACAGCTTTTTCCGTGATCAGCGGGCCCAGAACAACACCTTCTTCGGTGCCATCACCCACTTTCATTGTCGATGCCTTGGCGGCATATTTTTCGGCAAATTCGTCATAAACCGCGTCATGGACGAAGATGCGGTTGGCACAAACACAGGTCTGGCCGCTGTTGCGGTATTTCGAGGCAATCGCCCCTTCGACAGCGGCATCGATATCGGCATCTTCACAGACGATGAACGGTGCGTTACCGCCAAGTTCAAGGCTGATTTTCTTGACTGTGTCGGCACACTGACGCATCAGCAAACGGCCAACCGCGGTCGATCCGGTAAAGGTCAATTTGCGGACAATCGGGTTTTCGGTCATTTCGGCACCGATGGTTTTGGCATCACCGGTAACAATAGACAAAAGCCCCTTTGGCAAACCGGCGCGTTCGGCCAGAATTGCCATGGCCAGTGCAGAATACGGGGTTTCCATCGCTGGTTTGACGACCATCGCACAGCCAACGGCCAATGCCGGTGCGGCCTTGCGGGTGATCATCGCGGTCGGGAAGTTCCACGGCGTGATTGCTGCGCAAACCCCAACCGGTTCTTTCAAAACGACAACACGGCGCCCCGGTGCGAAAGTCGGAATGACGTCACCATAGATGCGTTTGCCTTCTTCGGCGAACCATTGCAGGAAGGACGAGGCATAGGCGATTTCGCCGCGCGATTCTGCAAGCGGCTTGCCCTGTTCGGCCGTCATCAGGCGCGCAAGGTCCTCCTGATTTTCCATCATCAGATCGTACCATTTCATCAGAATGGCCGACCGTTCCTTGGCCGTGCGTTTTTTCCACTGCTTTTGCGCCTTTTCGGCAACTTCAATTGCGTGGGCAACGGCATCGCGGCCCAACACCGGCACCGTGCCAAGCACTTCGCCCGTCGCGGGATTGGTAACTTGTTCGGTTTTGCCGTCTGGGGCGTCAACCCATTCACCGCCGATATAAGCCTGCTGAGTGAATAAGGACGGGTCTTTTAGAGAAACCATGGGAATGCCTCCGGAATTTTGCTTTGGGATCGAAGCATGAAAGTCATGACCATCATCTAGTTCGATCCGTGGTGGTTGCCACATCTTCGCAAGTAAAAAGCCCATTTGGCAATCGCAAACACCTTGCGTGCAACGCTTTGCAACAAGATTGCGTCTGGCATCTGATGCTGCACGGCTCTTCGCAGAACCGATCGATAAACGGTCCACCTCCCTATCCCCTTATCGGGGCGAGGTAAGTCACACATGATTTAAGGCCGTAATCTTATGCTTCAAGGAAACAGATGGTCGTATCCATTTTTTTTCGATTTCAAACGATTCTGG
>CBIHMD010000104.1:0-7744 GCA_966210655.1 uncultured Thalassospira sp. | reverse complement strand
GTCGGAGCACCCTCATAGACGTCCGGGGTCCACATATGGAACGGAACCGCCGAAACCTTGAAGCATAGACCGGCAAACATGAAGGCCAGACCAACCAGCGTTCCGACCGAAAGGCCGCCCGTGCTGATCACATCGCCCAGAACCGTGAAATTCGTCGAACCGGTAAAGCCATAAACCATCGACATGCCATACAGCAGCATACCCGATGCAATCGACCCCAGAACGAAGTATTTCAGACCCGATTCCGTGGCACGCACGGTGTCGCGGCGGATCGCCGCAATCACGTAAAGTGCCAGAGACTGAAGCTCAAGGCCAAGATACAGCGACAGCATGTCGGTCGCCGATACCATCGCCATCATGCCAAGCGTCGCCAGCAGGATCAGGATCGGAAACTCGAACCGCGACATGTTTTCGCGTTCGGCGTAATTCATCGCCATCACGATACCAAGCGACGAACCGATCAGGATCATAACCTTGACGAATTTGGCAAAGGCATCCGCGGTGAACTGGCCATAAAACGCCACACCGCCGTCACCCAGAACAACCAGCACAAGCGCGATGATCTGGGCTGCAACCGCAAGCCATGAAACGGTGCGGAAAGCCTTGTCCTTACCGGCGAAAACGCCAAGCATCAGAAGCGCCAGGGCCGAAACGGCCATAAAGATTTCGGGCAATGCCGCCCCGAGGTTGAGCATAGAAACTCCCATGTTCATTCCCCTCAATTCGCCGCCAGCTGCGCAGCCTGAGCTGCGGCAGCCTGCGCCGTTTCGACCTGGTTGACGAGGTTTTCAACCGAAACATGCATGATGTCGAGGAAGGAGACCGGATAGACCCCCATCCACAGAACGATGATCACAAGCGGAGCAAAGATCAGCCATTCACGCGGGCTCATATCAAGGATCGATTTAAGGTTTTCCTTGGTAAGTGCCCCGAACACGATGCGGCGATAGAGATACAGCGCATAGGCTGCACCGAGGATCAGACCGGTTGCGGCAAAGAATGCCACCCAGGTATTGGCTTCGAACGCACCCAGCAATGCCAGTATCTCGCCAACGAACCCACCCGTCCCCGGAAGACCGACAGACGCCATCGTAAAGAACATGAAGATAACGGCATAACCCGGCATACGATGCACAAGACCGCCATACGCATCGATCTCGCGGGTATGCATGCGGTCATAAACCACACCGACACACAGGAACAACGCGCCCGATACCACACCGTGGCTCAGCATCTGGAAGATCGAACCTTCGATACCATGCTGGTTAAAGGTGAAAGCACCGATGGTGACGATACCCATATGGGCAACCGACGAATAGGCAATCAGCTTTTTCATGTCCTGCTGAGCCAATGCGACCAGCGAGGTATAGATGATCGCCACAATCGACAGCGTAAACACCAGCGGGGCAAAGGTTTCGGACGCCAGCGGCATCATCGGCAACGAGAACCGAAGGAAACCGTAACCACCCATTTTCAGAAGGACACCCGCCAGGATCACCGAACCAGCCGTCGGTGCCTCAACGTGGGCATCGGGAAGCCATGTATGAACCGGCCACATCGGCACCTTGACGGCAAAGGATGCAAAGAATGCCAGCCACAGCCAAAGCTGCATATTGTAGCTGAACCCGTGCGCCATCAGCGTCGGAATGTCGGTTGTGCCTGCTTCGAAATACATCGCAAGCAACGCCACCAGCATCAGAACGGAACCAAGCAGCGTGTACAGGAACAGCTTGAAGGCTGCATAAACACGACGCTGACCGCCCCAGACACCGATGATAATGAACATCGGGATCAGAACGCCTTCGAAGAACAGATAGAACAGCAAGCCGTCAAGCGAGCTGAACATACCGACCATCATCGTTTCCAGGATCAGGAACGCGATCATGTATTCCTTCACACGTTTCTGGATTGCTTCCCATGCCGACAGAATGCAGATCGGCGTCAGGAAGGTCGCCAGAATGACAAACAGCATCGAAATGCCGTCCACACCCATGTGATAGGAAATGTTCAGGCCCGGCATCCAGTCGGCTTTTTCAACGAACTGGAAATCGGCCGTGGTGGTGTCGAAATTCACCCACAGCATCAGCGATGCCGCAAAGGTAAAGCCCGACGTCCAGAGTGCAACCCAGCGCGAGTTGCGGGCGACATTCGCCTCTTCCCCACGGATCAGCAGCACAAACAGCGCGCCGACCAGCGGTAAAAAGGTGACGATCGAAAGAATTGGATAATCGCTCATCGCCCGTTAACCCATCTTCCAAATTGTGTAAGACACCAAGGCGGCAATACCGATCAGCATCGCAAACGCATAGTGATAGACGAAACCGCTCTGAAGGGCGCTGACACGACGTGCAATGTTACGGCATGCTGCGGCGACACCATCCGGACCGACACCGTCGATCAGTGCGCCATCGCCCGATTTCCAGAAGCCATAGCCAAGATAGAAGGCCGGCTTGACGAAAATCTTGTCGTAAAGCTCGTCGAAGTACCATTTGTTCAGCGCGAAGCGATACAAACCGTTGAAGGTATTGGCCAACTGACGCGGCAGCGACGGCACCAGCTTGTACATCACAAGGGCGATGACAAAGCCCGAAACCATGGCAACAAACGGTGCCAGCTTGACCCAGCCCGGAACATGGTGTGTATGTTCAAGGGCCTGATGACCTTCGGCCATAAAGATCGCACCGTTCCAGAACGCCAGCATTTCTTCATAGTCACCACCACCGAACCAGTCCTTGGCGAACCAACCGGCAAAGATCGCGCCGATGGTCAGGAACAGAAGCGGCAGCGTCATGACAGCCGGGCTTTCATGGACATGGGCCATTGTCCGCTCGTCCGCACGCGGGGTGCCAAAGAAGGTCATGAAGATCAGGCGCCAGCTATAGAACGAGGTCATCAATGCTGCCAGGATACCGGCCCAGAAGGCATAGGTCCCGACCGCACTATGTGCCGCAAACGCGCTTTCGATGACAAGGTCCTTGGAATAGAAGCCCGCAAGACCGGGGAAACCGGTAATCGCAAGCGTCCCAACCATCATCACCGCAAAGGTCAGCGGAACCATCTTGTAGATGCCGCCCATCTTGCGCATGTCCTGCTCGTCGGACATTGCATGGATGACCGAACCGGCACCAAGGAACAGAAGCGCCTTGAAGAAACCGTGCGTCATCAGGTGGAACACGCCCGCCGAATAGGCCGACACGCCGCACGCAAAGAACATATAGCCAAGCTGCGAACAGGTCGAATAGGCGATCACGCGCTTGATGTCGTTCTGAACGCAGCCAATCGTCGCGGCAAAGAACGCGGTCGATGCACCGACAACGGTAATGATCGCAAGCGTCGTTTCGGCATATTCAAAGATCGGCGAAAGACGCGCTACCATGAACACACCCGCCGTCACCATGGTTGCCGCGTGAATAAGGGCCGAAACCGGTGTCGGGCCTTCCATCGCATCAGGCAACCACGTATGCAGGCCAAGCTGTGCCGATTTGCCCATCGCACCGATGAACAGCAGGAAACAGGTGATCTCAAGCGCCGAAAACTCGTGACCAAGGAACAAAAGGGTCGTTCCGGCAACTTCTTCGGCATTGCCAAAGATCACGTCGAACTGAACACTGTCAAACAGGACGTAAATCGCAAAGATACCCAGCGCGAAGCCAAAGTCACCGACACGGTTGACGACAAAGGCCTTGATCGCAGCCGACGATGCCGACGGCTTGGAATACCAGAAACCGATCAGAAGATAGGACGCAAGCCCCACCCCTTCCCAGCCAAAGAACAGCTGGATCAGGTTGTCTGCGGTCACCAGCATCAGCATGGCAAAGGTAAACAGCGACAGATACGCCATGAAACGCGGCTTGTCGGGATCGTGCGACATGTATCCGATGGAATAGATATGCACCATCGACGACACACCGGTCACAACGATCAGCATGACACAGGTCAGCGTATCAAACCGAAGCGCCCAGTCAGCCGTGAAATTGCCCGACGAAATCCAGGTAAACAGCTGAACCGTGATCGGGTTGCCGCCAAGGGCAACATCGACAAAGGCGAAAATCGAAATGATGAAGGCCGTAACAACGCCGCCCGCCGTAATCAGCTGGGAAACGCGGTCGGAAGTCGTAACACCGTGATGATGGCTGCTGTCATGCTCGGCATCGGACGCGGTCGACATGGCGCCGACCAGCGTGATGATGCCTGCAATCGTGGCAGCGATCAGGGGCAGGAATACAATCAGAGGATACATATCTGCCTTACCCCTTCATCATGTTGATGTCTTCAACCGCAATCGTACCGCGGTTACGGAAATAGACCACCAGGATCGCAAGACCAATCGCAGCCTCGGCAGCGGCAACGGTCAGAACGAAGATGGTGAATACCTGTCCAACGAGGTCGCCGAGGAACGACGAGAACGTGACCAGATTGATATTGACTGCCAGCAGCATCAGCTCGATCGACATCATGATGATGATGACGTTCTTGCGGTTCATGAAGATGCCAAAGATCCCGAGTGTGAAAAGGATCGCCGCGACGGTCAAATAATGTGCAAGACCGATTTCCATCAGATCCCCCTACCGACCGGAACTTTTTTGACTTCAAGCGTGTCAGCGCGATCGCGTTTGACCTGCTCGGAGATTTTCTGACGGCGGACACCTTCACGGGTACGCAGCGTCAGGACAATTGCGCCAATCATCGCAACAAGCAGCACAAGACCGGCGGCCTGGAAGATGTATGCGTAATCGGTGTAGATCAGTTGGCCAAGCGCCTCGACATTGGTCAGTCCGGCGGGCGTCGGATGCGCCAGAACCGCAACCTTGTCATCAGACAGTGCCCAGCCCGCGCCGACAAAGGCCAGTTCCACAAACAGCACCAGCGCGATCAGAACCCCGATCGGCAGATAGTTGAGGAAACCCTGACGCATCTCGACGAAATTGATGTCGAGCATCATGACGACGAACAGGAACAGAACCGCGACCGCGCCGACATAAACGACGACGAGCAGCATGGCGAGAAACTCAGCACCCAGCAGGACGAAAAGCCCGGCTGCGTTAAAAAATGTCAAAATCAGCAGCAGTACCGAATGCACCGGGTTGCGAACGGTCACAACCGCAGTCGCGGCCAGAACCGCGACAGTAGCAAACAGGTAAAAAGCCAAAGCCTGTACGACCATAAGGTACCCCCTTGGCGAGCCGCCCCGCCCCAATGGCAGACAGCGGCCCATGAACTCTCTCTTTATACGATCAGACGCGACACTTACCGATAAGGTGCGTCTGCCTCCAATCGTGCAGCAAGCTCGGCTTCCCAACGCTCGCCATTTTCAAGAAGCTTGTCCTTGTCATAGAGAAGCTCCTCGCGGTTCTCGGTTGCGAACTCGAAGTTCGGACCTTCGACGATGGCATCCACCGGGCAGGCTTCCTCGCAGAAACCGCAATAGATGCATTTCGTCATATCAATATCGTAGCGCGTCGTACGACGCGAACCATCGGTGCGCGGCTCGACCTCGATGGTGATGGCCTGCGCGGGACAGATCGCTTCGCAGAGTTTGCACGCGATGCAACGCTCTTCCCCGTTGGGATAGCGGCGCAGCGCGTGTTCGCCACGGAAACGCGGGCTAAGCGGACCCTTTTCATACGGATAGTTCAGCGTCACCTTCGGCTTGAACATGTATTTCAGGGTGAGCGCCATACCGGAAACGAGTTCCACAAGCAGGAAGCTCCGGGCCGTCCGATCAATAAATGACATCGTTTACCTCTCTCTTTCCGATGCGCGGCGATCAGGCCGGGACCTTGTCAAAAGCAACCAGGAACGTGGCGACCAGCATGACCCAGGCAAATGACAGCGGCAGGAAGACTTTCCAACCCAGACGCATAAGCTGGTCATAGCGGTAACGCGGGAATGTCGCACGCACCCAGAGGAAAATGAACAGAACGAAGCAGATCTTCAGAATGAACCAGATCGCGCCGGGGATGAAATCAAGAACCGGCAACGGTGCGGTCCAGCCCCCCAGGAACAGAACGGCGCAAAGACCGCTCATCAGGATCATGTTCGCGTATTCACCCAGGAAGAACAGCGCAAAGGTCATTGCCGAATAATCGACGTTATAACCCGACACCAGTTCGGCTTCCGCTTCCGGAAGATCAAACGGTGCGCGGTTCGTTTCGGCCAGGATCGACACGATGAAGACCACAAACATCGGCAGGTGATAGATGAAGTTCCATTCCCAGAAACCGCCAACCTGACCGCGAACGATATCGCTAAGGTTCAGCGACCCGGTGGTCAGAAGAACGGAAATGATGATCAGGCCAATCGAAATCTCATACGAAACCATCTGGGCACCGGAACGCAGCGCACCAAGGAAGGCGTATTTGGAGTTCGAGGCCCAACCGGCCATCACGATGCCGTAAACACCCAGCGATGAAATCGCGAACAGGTACAGAATGCCGACATTCAGATCGGCTAGAACCATGCCTTCGTCGAACGGGATAACCGCCCAGGCAATGATCGCCAGAATGAAAGTCAGCATCGGGGCGATGATGAACACGCCCTTGTTGGCACTGGTCGGAACAATCGTTTCTTTCAGAAACAGTTTCAGACCATCGGCAAGAG
Source organism: uncultured Thalassospira sp. (assembly GCA_966210655.1). Classification (GTDB taxonomy): domain Bacteria; phylum Pseudomonadota; class Alphaproteobacteria; order Rhodospirillales; family Thalassospiraceae; genus Thalassospira. Next base: position 1,144 of record CBIHMD010000104.1, on the reverse strand, counting down.
GCTGCAGAAGACCAAACGGCCCCACAACGTTCGGGCCTTTGCGCAACTGCATCGCACCGATGACCTTGCGCTCGGCATAGGTCAGATAGGCGACAGCAACCAGCAGCGGGACAACAATCGCCAAAATCTTGGCGACGATCCAGACTAGCGGTTCAATATATCCGTCCCAAAGAAGTTCCATCGGTCAAACCGTATCTTTTGCGTTTCGTCCCTGAATTGGGACACCCCCTTGCGGGACGGGCGACGATATCATCGCCGCCCCCCAAACTCAGGCAACCTTCTCGGCAGCCGCATCCTTGACAAAGGCCTCGGTACATTTGGCCATCGTCACCGATGCACGGCTGATCGGGTCGGTCATATAGAAATTGCGAACCGGCGAGGTAAAGCTGTCTGGCTTCATATCGCCTTTCTTGCCGAAATCGGCCCACTCTGCCTTGGTAACAGCATTCAGCGAGGTGAAAGTCGGGCTGAGTTCAACCATGCGCGAACGCACGGCATCAATGCTGTCATACGGCAAAGCCTGGCCAAGTGCGCCTGAAAGCGCACGAACGATAGCCCAGTCTTCCTTGGCTTCGCCAACCGGGAAAACAGCGCGCCAGCCCTGCTGTGCGCGGCCTTCGGTATTGACGTAAGTACCGTTCTTTTCGGTATAGGCCGAACCGGGCAGGATCACGTCGGCTGCCTGCGCACCGGCATCGCCCATCGCCCCCTGATAGACCACAAAGGCCTTCTCAAGTTTCGACATGTCGATCTCATCGGCGCCAAGCAGGTAAACAACCTCGACATCACCTTTTGCCGCGGCATCAAGGATGTCATTGGTCCCAAGCCCGCCTTCGCCCGGGACAAAGCCCAGATCAAGGCCACCAACACGCGACGCGGCAGTGTGCAGAACGTTAAAGCCGTTCCATTCCCCCGAAACCATGCCGTATTTGTCGGCAATCGCACGAACGGTCGCCAGAACGGCATCGCTGTCCTCACGGTCAAGCGCGCCCATGCCAACGATGATCATCGGTTTTTCGGCGGCTTTAAGAACCTTGGCGAAATCGTTTTTGCCATCAAGGACGGCAGAAAGCGTTTCGGCACCGGCCCCAAGATAGTCATGCTGATAGGTCGGGTCCCAGCTTTCACCGATAATGCCAACCTT
>CBIHMD010000103.1:0-7755 GCA_966210655.1 uncultured Thalassospira sp. | reverse complement strand
TTCCAGAACCGTGTGCAGGCGACGCGCACCAATATTTTCGACCGTTTCATTGACACTGGCCGAAATGCGGGCAAGTTCGTCAACCGCATCGTCGGCGAATTCCAACGTAACATCCTCGGTTTTCAGCAGTGCGACATACTGCTTGATCAGGGATGCTTCCGGTTCCAACAAAATACGGCGGAAATCTTCCTCGGTCAGGGCCTTCAACTCGACCCGGATCGGCAAACGGCCCTGCAATTCCGGCAGCAGGTCCGATGGCTTTGAAAGATGGAAAGCACCCGAACAGATAAACAAGATATGGTCGGTTTTGACCGTGCCATGCTTGGTCGAAACGCTCGTACCTTCGATCAGCGGCAGCAAATCGCGCTGAACACCTTCGCGCGACACATCGCCGCCGCGTTCGGAACGCGCGGTGATCTTGTCGATCTCGTCAAGGAACACGATGCCATTCTGTTCAACGTTTTCGATCGCCTCGGCGGTGACCTTGTCCATATCCAGAAGCTTGTCACCTTCCTCGTCGATCAGGCGCTCAAACGCTTCCTCGACGGTCATGCGTTTTGGTTTGGTCTGGCCGCCGAATGCCTTGCCAAAGACATCCTGCAGGTTCAGCATCCCCATCTGCGCGCCCGGCATTCCGGGAATATCGATGGTCGGCATCGAGGATGAACTGCTTTCCTGAACAGGGATTTCAATCTCCTTGTCCTGCAATTCGCCTTCGCGCAGCATCTTGCGGAACTTCTGGCGAGTATCGGCCGATGCATTTTCACCAACGAGACCGTCCAGAATGCGTTCCTCAGCCTGCATTTCGGCCTTGGCCCGGACTTTCTTGCGCATGCTTTCACGTGTCAGGTCCAGCGATACTTCCAGAAGATCACGAACGATCTGTTCGACATCACGGCCGACATAACCGACTTCGGTGAATTTGGTGGCTTCGATCTTGATGAACGGGGCTTCTGCCAGTTTGGCGAGGCGGCGAGCGATTTCGGTCTTGCCGACACCGGTCGGGCCGATCATCAGAATGTTTTTGGGCAGAACTTCATTGCGCATCGTGTCGTCAAGCTGCTGCCGACGCCAACGGTTGCGCAAGGCAATGGCGACCGCGCGCTTGGCATCTTTCTGACCAATGATATGGCGATCAAGTTCGGATACGATCTCGCGCGGGCTGAAATGTTGGGTCATTAAATTTATCCGTTAGTTCTTGCGACGGAAATGCGATGTCAGGCCCAAAACGGCACCCTTATTTCGCATCCTCGATCTTTTCCAGCGTAACGCTGTCATTGGTATAAACACAGATTTCACCGGCAATCGCCATGGCTTTGCGGGCAATTTCCTCGGCACTCAGGTCCAGATCAATCAGGGCCCGTGCAGCGGCAAGGGCATAGTTCCCACCCGATCCGATGGCGATAATGCCGTCTTCAGGTTCAAGCACATCACCCATCCCGGTCAGGACAAGCGAAACATCCTTGTCGGCCACCGCCATCATTGCTTCAAGCTTGCGCAGATAACGATCCGTGCGCCAGTCCTTGGCCAGTTCGACACAGGCCCGCATGGTTTGGCCCGGATGACGTTCCAGTTTGGCTTCAAGGCGTTCCAGCAGGGTAAAAGCATCCGCCGTTGCCCCGGCAAACCCGACGATAATCTCGCCTTTCTGGCCGATACGGCGCACTTTGCGGGCATTGCCCTTGATCACGGTCTGGCCCAAAGATACCTGACCATCACCGGCAACCACCACTTCATTGCCTTTGCGCACCGACAGGATCGTCGTGCCATGCCAGCTCGGCTGCGATTTTTCGCTCATAAATAATCCCTAGATTTTCATCCAATGCGTTCGATCAAGAGTTAGCACGCACAACCGCCCGGTCAAGGGCCAAGCCCCGGGAACGACCATCACCAGTTCACAAACACTGTTTCAATGTGAAGAAGTATAAAAAATTCGCGGCGGATCAGCGCCACATGCTTTACCCTTGGGTAATAAAAGAATTTCAAAGAATGAAGGACCCCGGCCATGAGTAATCCCGATCTTGCCCAAACCCAACTTGGCAAATGTATTCTGGCCGGTCAGGGCCGGATGAAGGCCGATCTGGTCCTGCGCAATATCGGATTGCTTGATGTCATCACGGGTAAGGTAACTGAAACCGATATTGCCATTGTCGGCGACCGGATTGTCGGCACGTATGCCACATACGAAGGCGATCGCGAAATTGACTGTACCGGCAAATTCGCGGTCCCGGGCTTTATCGACACGCATCTTCATATTGAAAGCTCGCTCGTCACTCCGCTTGAATTTGATCGCTGTGTTTTGCCGCATGGTGTGACCACGGTTCTGTGCGATCCGCATGAAATTGCCAATGTTCTGGGCGCGGACGGGATCAGATATTTCCTTGATTGCGCCGAACGGTCCGTGATGGATATCCGCGTCAATCTGTCTTCCTGTGTGCCGGCCACCGGGTTTGAAACATCGGGCGCGCAGCTTGAAATCGATGATCTTCTGCCATTCCGTAGCCACCCCAAAGTCGTTGGGCTGGCCGAAATGATGAATTATCCCGGCGTGCTGAACCTTGATCCCGGCATCATGGCCAAGCTTGAAGCCTTTCAGGATGGTCATATTGATGGTCATGCCCCATTGGTGCAGGGCACGGCACTGAACGGTTACATGGCCGCAGGCATCCGCACAGATCACGAAGCAACATCTGCCACCGAAGCACGCGAAAAGCTTGCCAAAGGCATGGCGATCCTGATCCGCGAAGGATCGGTTTCCAAGGACCTTGAAGCACTGGCCGAAATTCTTGACGAAAATACGTCGAGCTTCGTTGCACTGTGCACAGATGACCGCAACCCGCTCGATATCGGAGAAGAAGGTCACCTTGATAGTCTTATTGAACGATTAATCGGTCATTTAAAAGCACGTAATTGTCCGATCCACCATGCCTATCGCGCCGCATCGCATTCAGCAGCCCGCATTTTCGGCTTGCGTGATCGTGGCCTGATCGGGCCCGGTTGGCGGGCGGATATCGCAATCCTTGATGATCTGGAAACCTGCGCGGTCAGCGACGTAATTTCAGGCGGTCGTCTGGTCACCAACGTTCTGTTTGACGCACGCGAAACCGTTGCACCGATTGGTCTGACATCAATGAAGGCCAAACCGGTCACCGCCGAGGCCTTTGTGACCGAACCCAAACCGGGTCAGAACCAGACCCCGGTGATCAAGGTCAAACCCGATCTGATCCTGACCTTACGCGATGAAGCCACGCTTGAAATTGCTGAAAACGGTCTGCAACCCGATCTTGAAAACGATGTGATCAAGGTGGCCGTCGTCGAACGTCACGGCAAGAATGGTAATATAGGACGCAGTTTCGTCCGCGGTTTTGGCCTGAAACGTGGTGCGATTGCATCCTCAGTCGGCCATGACAGCCACAATATCACCGTGGTCGGTGCCAATGACGCCGACATGACGGCAGCCGTCAATCGTCTGATCGAAATGGGTGGCGGATTTGCAGTTGCCGATGGTGGCAAGGTTACGGCGGAACTGGCATTACCCGTTGCCGGACTGATGAGCACGGAACCGTTCGAAATCGTCGAAAAGGACCTGATCACGCTGCGTGCTGCGGCCAAGGATCTTGGCTGTGTTCTGCCCGAACCGTTCCTTCAGGTCGCCTTCCTGGCCTTGCCGGTAATCCCGCACCTGAAAATGACGGACAAGGGCCTGTTTGACGTCGACAAGTTCGACTTTGTCTGACCCTGTGGTGTCTTTAGCCTGTTCTAATGGATGGGTTTTTATCCTGACGCGCGATCCCACATACCAATCTTCAATCCGGAAAAGAAATATCTGGTCCGGGGAATTGACGATGGGGTGGGCAGGTGAAGATCAAGCTGCAAATCGGGGTGACCACGGCGTTCACAGCAATCGCCGTGTTCATGATCGGGATCACTGTTGCCATTCTTTACCAAAGCAATCACCGGCTTGCATTGGAAACAGCGCGATCCGAAATGACCGCCGCGCGCGAGAATACTGTTGAAAACCTGATCAATGTGATCATTCCAGTCGGGCAGGTGGTTGAAACAACCGTCGATTTTATAAAATCCTTCCCCGAAGCCGTGACCGAACCACGTAGCGGGGCCGTCATGGCAAGCCAGATCAAACCCTATTCCTATATTTACGGCCTGTTCTTTGGTCTTGAGGATCAGGGGCAATTTTACCAGGTCGTGCAAATCCCCGGGGGCGTTTCGGAATTTGGCCCGAAAGGCAGCCCGTTACCCGCAAACACCAAAATCGTCTATCGCACAATCAACGGCCCGACCGATGATATGATCGAAACGTTCCTGTATCAGTCATCATGGGGAACAGTCACCGGACGCGAACAGATCAACGTGGAATATGATCCCAGAACCCGCCCCTGGTACGAAGGTGCCCGTAACCAGGACGACATTTTCGTCAGTAATTTCTATATCTTTAACAGTACCGGAAAGCCGGGAGTTACCTTTGCCAGACGGGTGACCGATGCCGATGGAAAACTGTTGGGTGTTGTCGGGGCGGACCTGACAATGGACAAGATCACAAACATCCTGAACGACATCCGGATCGGTAATGAAGGCCGTGTCTTTCTTCTTGATCGCGAGGATGGTGTGATTGCCTATAGCGGCACACGCAACGATGCCGCGGATTTGAAATTCACCGGAGCGGGAAATCGTAAAATTGATGATCCCATTGTCGAAACGGCGATTACCCAATGGATAAAAAGTCGCGAGACTTTCTTTGATTTCGAAGGAGCGAAAGACGGGCGCAAATATCTGGCATCCGCAGCCCCCATCCCCGAATTATTCGGTGTTTCCCCGACACTTGGCTTCATCGTACCCGAAGATGAATTTGTCGGTGCGATCAAGGAAACCACCCGAAACGTTTTGCAGATTGCCGCGATCATCATTGTCGTTACCGTCATTCTGATCGTCATCATATCGCGCATGCTGAGCCGCCAACTTAATACCGTGGCATCCGAGGCCGAGAAAGTCGGCCATTTCGATCTTGAAGGCGATTTTCAAATGTCGTCCCATATTTACGAGGTCAGTGCACTGGCCAATGCCGTATCGAACATGAAAGTCAGCCTGAAAAGCTTTGGTTCCTACGTGCCGGTTGATCTGGTGAAATCGATTGTTGCATCGGGCCACCCGGTTGAGATCGGCGGGACATCGTGCGAATTATCGATCATGTTCACCGATATCGAGGGCTTTACCGGCAAGACCGAAAGCTATGCGCCAACGGCATTGATGCTTGAGCTGTCAAACTACTTCGCGGCCATGGAGAAGGAAATCACCGCCAATGGCAACGGCACGATCGACAAATATATCGGCGATGCGATCATGGCGTTCTGGAATGCCCCGGCAGCAGATCAGGATCACGCCATCCATGCCTGCCGGGCCGCCTTGGCCTGCAGACATGCCGGGCGGCAGTTGAATTCGATCTCCAACCAGTCGGAACTGTTCCCGCTGCGAACGCGCTTCGGGCTGCATTGCGACGAAGTGGTTGTCGGCAATGTCGGATCGAAAAGCCGCATTCAATATACCGCATTGGGTGCAGCGGTTAATCTTGCTTCGCGAATTGAGGGGCTGAACAAGATTTATGGCACCCGCATTCTCGCCAGTGGCACCATCGCCCGAAAAGCAGGGGAAAACTTCCTGTTTCGTTTTGTCGATCGCGTTTCTCCGGCCGGCACAACCCTTCCGGTCGATATTTTCGAGCTGTTGGGTGAAAAGCAGAATGCGAATAGCGACCTTGCCGCGACCAAAGAGCACTATGATGAGGTTTCCACGTGGAATGCTTGCCTGACACTTTATCGGAACCGTAACTGGCAAGAAGCGCTTGACGCCTTCAAAGCCTTCAAACCACAGGCAAGTGCTGACAAACTTGTTTCGATCTATATGAGGCGTTGCCGACAGTTCATAAAGTCACCGCCACCGATCCACTGGGACAGCGTTTGCCATATCGAAACCAAATAAACCTCCCGCTAAGCAACCCGGCCCGGCCAAATGCGAGCTCCGGACATATTTGCGGCCAATGCGTAGCCGGTTAAACTGGCTTTTCGTTGCTGTTATTGCTAAATACGACCCAACAGATGCATCGATACCTGCAGGAAAGGAGCTTTGCATGCGCAAGGCCCGCGTAGAGCGCAATACCAACGAAACACAGATCATGGTCGAGCTTAATCTTGACGGAACTGGCATCTATGATGTCGAGACCGGGGTTGGCTTCCTTGATCACATGCTCGAACAGCTTTCACGCCATAGCTTGATGGACCTTAAAGTCCGGGCCAAGGGCGACCTGCATATCGATTTCCATCACACCACCGAAGATACCGGTATCGCCATTGGTCAGGCCTTCTCGCAGGCACTGGGCGACAAGAAGGGCATCAATCGTTACGGCAGCTGCCTGCTTCCGATGGACGAGGCACTGACCCGTGTCGCGCTGGATTGCTCAAACCGTCCCTATCTGATCTGGAATGTAGCATTTGACCGCGACAAAATCGGCGATATGGACACCGAACTGTTTCGCGAATGGTTTCAGGGCTTTGCCCAGGCCGCAGGTCTGACGCTTCATGTCGAGAACCTGTATGGCGATAACAACCATCATATCGTCGAAAGTGCCTTTAAGGCGCTGGCACGGTCCCTGCGCGCTGCGATTGAAATTGATCCGCGCAAATCCGATGCCATTCCCTCGACCAAGGGTGTTCTGGGCGGATCGCTTTAACCCGCCAAATGCCCCTGATCTGATCCGAATGACCGGGTGATGCGTTGCCCGGAACAGGAAGCCGGTTTTCGATGAAGGTTTACACAGTTCATACCCATCCCGGCGATGCCGATCCGATGGAAAATGCGATCCTGATCCGCGAAGGCTTTAATTTCTGGGCCTTTATTTTTAGCGGCATCTGGGCGCTGTATCACCGTTTGTGGGCCGCTTTTTTCGGCCTGCTCGGTGTTTCGCTAATTTGTAATCTGCTGATCTATGTGTTCGATGGCGGGCCGGAAATGGATTTTGCCTTGGCACTTGCCACCGGCGTCGGTTTTGGCCTGATCGCCAATGATCTGCGGCGCAAAAAGCTTTCAGCCCGTGGCTGGAAACTGGTCGAGATTGTTGCCGGTCCCGATGAAAATGCCGCCGAACATCGTTTCTTTGATCGCCTGCGTGGCAATCGCGCCGTTCACAATAGCTTGCAAAATGCTGTGCCCACCCCCTTATTCGGGAGCATCCCATACCCATGAGTGTTGCGATTATCGATTATGGTTCAGGCAACCTGCGTTCTGCTGCCAAGGCGTTTGAACGCGCGGCCCGTGAAACCGGCTTTTCCGACGATATCATTGTCACCGATGATCCGGAAAAGGTCCGCAATGCCAGCCATATCGTCCTGCCCGGTGTTGGCGCTTATGCCGATTGCCGTACCGGACTTGATGCCGTTACCGGCATGGTCGAAGTTCTGAACGAACAGGTCATCAAGGGCGGCAAACCGTTCTTCGGGATTTGTGTCGGCATGCAGTTGATGTCGACAGTTGGTCGCGAATTTGCCGATACCCCCGGTCTTGACTGGATCAAGGGCGAAGTGGTTGCGATTGAACCCGCAGACCCGTCGCTTAAAATCCCGCATATGGGCTGGAACGATCTTGTCCTTGATCCGTCGGGCAAGTCACATGCCGTGCTTTCGGGTGTTTCGGATGGTGATCACGCCTATTTTGTACACAGCTATCACATGCATGTGCAAAACTCGGACG
>CBIHMD010000102.1:0-7763 GCA_966210655.1 uncultured Thalassospira sp. | reverse complement strand
GTAAGCACACTTATCATTAGTATACAAATTATAATAATATCCGTTGTGCCCTTATTTCGCAACTTCGGAACAATGTCCAATTCGGAGGAACCTCGCCATGCAATTCCACCTGAACGGTTTCCGTACCGGCGACCCGGAGCTTGCCGACGCTGCCACCCCGAACATGCCCGGCGATAGCCTCACTGACGAAACCGATGTCCTGATTGTCGGTTGCGGCCCCGCTGGACTGACACTCGCCGCACAGCTTGCCGCCTTTCCGGGCATCAAAACCCGCATCGTTGATCAGAAAGACGGTCCGATGAAACTGGGGCAGGCCGATGGAGTGGCATGCCGCACGAGTGAAATGTTCAATGCGTTCGGTTTCGCCGAACGGGTCCTGAAAGAAGCCTATTGGGTCAATGAAACCTCCTTCTGGAAACCCGATCCCGAAAACCGCGCCCATATCGCACGCAGCGGCAGGATTCAGGATACTGAAGACGGATTGTCCGAATTCCCGCATGTGATTTTGAATCAGGCCCGGGTCCATGACTTTTATCTTGATGTCATGCGTAATGCCCCCACCCGGCTGGAACCTGATTATTCCCGCAAGGTGATTGATCTGACCATCGCGCCGCAAGACGACAAATCGAGCCATCCGGTCACGGTGCGCCTTGAACGTACCGACGATGCCCATAAAGGTCAGATTGAGACGATCCGGGCCCGCTATGTCGTAGGATGCGATGGCGCTCGCAGTGCCGTACGAAAGGCACTCGGTCGTGAATTGCGGGGCGATTCCGCCCATCACGCATGGGGCGTGATGGATGTTCTCGCCGTCACCGATTTTCCCGATATCCGCCTTAAATCCGCGATCCATTCCGCAAACGAGGGTAATATCCTGATCATCCCGCGCGAAGGTGGCTATCTTGTCCGTCTTTATATCGAACTTGATAAACTGAACGAGGATGAACGCGTTTCAAACCGGAACATCACCCCCGAACAGCTCATTACCGCCGCCCGGCGCATTCTTCATCCCTATACACTGGACGTAAAGGAAATCGCATGGTGGTCGGTCTATGAAATCGGGCAACGCCTGTGCGACAAATTCGACGACACCGATGATAATGCCAACAATACTCCCACCCGCACCCCGAATGTCTTCATTGCAGGGGATGCCTGCCACACCCATAGCCCCAAAGCAGGTCAGGGCATGAATGTTTCCATGCAGGATACCTTCAATCTCGGCTGGAAACTGGCCGCCGTACTTTCGGGCCGGATGAAACCTGAACTGCTACACAGCTATTCCGCTGAACGCCAGGCCATCGCCAGCGAACTGATCGACTTTGACGGCAAATTCGCCAAGATGTTCAGCGCCCGCCCAAAAGATGCCGAAAACGGCGACGGCAGCGAAGGCAGTGACGGTATCGACCCGCAGGAATTCCAGAAATACTTCATTCAACAGGGCCGCTTTACTGCGGGCACGGCAACCCGTTACCGACAATCAGCCCTGACCGGCCCGACCGATCATCAAACTCTGGCAACCGGTTTTGTCACCGGCATGCGGTTTCATTCCGCTCCGGTGATCCGTCTTGCCGATGCCAAACCGGTTCATCTGGGCCATTGCATCAAGGCCGATGGACGCTGGCGACTGTTCGCCTTCGCCCCGGCTGACGATACCGGCCAACCGGGCGGCAAAATGCATACCCTGTGCGATTATCTGCAAAATGCCCCCGATGCCCCCACAAACCTCTATCGCCGGCCAGACGAGGATATCGACGCCGTGCTTGATGTCCGTGCAGTATTTCAACGGGCTCACCGCGACCTTGCAATTGATGCAATGCCGTCCCTGCTGCTGCCGCGCAAAGGCCGTTTGGGTCTGACCGATTATGAAAAAATATTCTGCCCGGATTTGAAAGACGGCCCGGATATCTTTGATCTGCGCGGTATAGATCGCATACGGGGCTGCATGATACTGGTTCGCCCGGACCAGTATATCGCCCAAATCCTGCCACTTGATGCCACCTCGCAACTGGCCGCCTTCTTCGTCAATATCCTGATTATACAAAACCGGGCATCGTAATCCGGTCCAACACCCGGCATATACGCCAACAGGCCGTAAAGACGCGATATCAGGACGGGATGCCAGCGGTCTGGCGTTCCGTCCGTTTCTGGTTTCAGACCACGTTCTCACCGTCAGCCATGTTTGGGCAGTTTCAGACGACTGGTCAGAAGTTCGCCCTGATCCTTTAAAACCGGATAGGCGGCTGCTGCGACCAGATGCGCATTGATGCGTTTAAGGTCACGAACGATATCAAGATGCAGGGTGCTGGTTTCCGTACTGTCCTGACGCCCGGCCTGCAAACGCTGGAAATGCGCGTTAATCGTGCGTTCTTCAAGATCGCGGAAGGCTTCTTTTTCCCTGGCAAGTTTGCGGGCCATGCGCGGGTCTTCATCCATGAAAACTGCCGTCGCAGACCGAAGGTTGCTTGCAAGCCGTTCAAGCATATCAAGCAATTCACGCTGCCCTTCGGGTGAAAAAGTCAGGCCGCGCTTGATCCGTTTGCTGGTCAGATTGACCAGATCTCGTTCAATCACATCGCCCGCCTGTTCCAGATTGGTCGCAAAGGTCAGGATTTCACGCATCCGACGACGATCCCGGTCGTCGAATGTCCGAACATCCAGCGACGTCAGGTATTCCTTGATCGCGGTATTGAGGTGATCAAGGATATCGTCCATGCGCCGTGTCTGGGCCGCGCGTTTGCGATCCCCGTTTTCAAGGGCATCTTCAACCCCGGCCAGCATTTGCTGCAATGTATCGGCCATGCGAAGGGCTTCGCGGGCGGCAACCGCCATCGCAATGGGCGGTGATGCCTTGGCATCATCATCAAGATAAACCGGTTTTGCCGGGTCGCTGCCATCATTCCGTGTCGGTAGCCAGCGGCATAAAAGCCGGGCAAACAGCGGCAGGGTCGGCAACATCAAAACGGCAAGGCACAGGTTGAAAACAAGGTGAAATGCCGCCACCGCCTGTGCCGGATCGGGAATGATCCGGGTAATATGGGTCGTCACAGGTTCCAGAACCGCAAGTGCGAGAACGCAGCCCGCCACCCGGTTCAAAAGATTGCCAAGCGGCAGGCGCTTTGACGCCGGGTCGTTGTTGCTGCCCCCTTCAAGCCACGGATTGATCGCCGTTCCCAGATTGGCGCCAAGCACAAGCGCAAACGCCGCATCAAGCGGAATAATCCCGGCTGAGGCAAAGGACATGATCAGCAGGACAATCGCAACGCTGGAATGGGCAAGCCATGTCAGGGCCGCGGCCAGAAGGACATTCAAAACCGGTGCTGCCGTAATCGCGGTCAGGACCGTGCGCAATCCCGGTGCATCGGCATAGGGGACAACCGCCCCATGCACCAGTTGCAGCGACAGCAACATCATGCCAAGCCCGATCACCACCCGGCCAAGGTCGCGCGTGCGGGTGACACCACCGCGCCGGAACATCAGAACCCCGATCAGGATAAAGACCGGCGCAATATGCGTGATGTCAAACGACAGCACCTGAACAATCAGAGTCGTGCCGACATTCGCGCCAAGCATGATTGCAAGGGCGGCAACAAGGCTGATCAATCCTTCGGCGGTAAAGGCCGTCGCCATCAGGCCGGTCGCCGTGCTGCTTTGAAGGATTGCGGTCACGCCGATCCCGGCGAAAAATGCCCGAAACCGGTTGCCCAGTGCCGATGACAGAATTCTGCGAAGCTCTGGCCCATAGGCACGCTGAATACCGGTTTGCACCATATGAAGGCCCCACAGAAGAAGGGCAATCATGCCTGCAATCTCAAGCAGCTTCAGGGAAACTTCCATTGCGACGCCTCGCTGTTCAGGCCTTTTTATGATGCCGGACCGATATGCCTTTTCCTTCAATACAGGTGATCACCGGACCCCGGATATTCAATATCGCGGCTGTCAGGGCCAAGCGGAATCATTCACCTGATCATATCACCTTTTCAAATGAACATTATAATTCGAATTTGACTAACGAAAGGCAAAGTCGACGCTGAACACATTCGACACAGCAATTTCGCCCTTGGCGACCTCAACACGTCACTGATTTTCCAGCAAATCTGATTATACCGACCCAACAAAAAAACCCCGGCATCTGCCGGGGTTTTGCGTTTCAGCGCACCTTTTTCAGGCCGCGTTCTTATCCGCCGGGATCGATGCCGTCGCCTCGATCTCGATCAATGCCTCGTCTTCGACAAGCGCGCTTACCACCACCATCGTCATCGCCGGGAAATTCTTGCCAAGCACACGGCGATAGGTCTCGCCGACCTCGCGCTGTTTCGCAAGATATTCCTTCTTGTCGACCACATACCATGTCAGCCGTGTCAAATGCTCCGGCCCGCCACCGGCAGCCTCCAGCACATCGACAATATTGCAAAGCGCCTGTTCCATCTGACCGACGAAATCCTTGGCGACAAAGACCTGATCGGCCGTCCAGCCGATCTGCCCGCCGATATAAAGCGGCACCCCGTCGGCCAACACACCATTTGCGTAACCCTTGGGCGGTTTCCATCCGTCTGGCTGAATGATTTTATGCATCTTTTTCTACCATTTCATTGATTTCGTTGTCGATTTTGGCACGCAAATCATCGGGCCACGGCACCGATTTCCCGGCACCCCTTCTGGTAAACACCAGCGTCGCTGTCATCGAAAGGCGTTGCTCGTCGCCACAGACAGCCGTGATTTCAAGATCAAGGCTGGACCGCCCCAACCGTTTCGGCACCAACCGGAATTCAAGCATCTCGCCAAGGCGGCTTGGCGCATTAAAGGCAATCTGAAGCCCTGCGGTCGGCACCGCCACCTCGTCCACACCATGCATCTGCGCAAAGCTGAACCCGATGCGATCCTCAAACCATTCTTCGACCGTCGCATTGATCATTTCGAAATAGCGCGGATAAAAAACGATCCCCGCCGGGTCGCAATGCTGAAACAGGACTTTCTGGGCATAGGTGAATGTCGTCATCTCACACCCCCAGATACCGGTCGGCAAGTTCATCACTCAGATCACCAACCGCCCCCGTCCATGCGGTAACGCCCTTTTCGACCACCACATAACGGTCCGCAACGCCCGATAATTCTTTAAGCGACTTATCGACGACAAGGATCGACAAACCCGATTGCTTCAACCGGTTGATCGCAGCCCAAATCTCCTGCCGCACCACCGGGGCCAATCCCTCGGTCGCTTCATCAAGGATCAGAAGCCGTGGGTTGGTCATCAATGCACGACCGATGGCAAGCATCTGCTGCTCCCCACCCGAAAGCGTCATCGCCTTCTGATCGCGCCGCTCGGCAAGCCGTGGGAATAAATCCGCCACCCGGTCAAAATCCCATTCACCGGCCCGTGCCGCCGCCATCAGGTTTTCCATCACGCTTAACCGCGCAAAACACCGCCGCCCTTCGGGGACAAGCCCGATGCCAAGCCGGGCCGCCTTGTGCGATGGCCGTTTCGCAAGGTCGGTATCGGCAAAGCGGACCTCGCCATCCCGGTGGCTCATCATCCGGCAGATGGTCTTGATCGTCGTGGTCTTGCCCATGCCGTTGCGCCCCATAAGCGCAACCGCCTCGCCCTCGTTCACGATCAGATCCACACCAAACAATGCCTGCGACGCACCATAAAATGCGGTGATGCCTGATACTTCCAGAAGTGCGCTCATGATCAGGCTTCCTCCCCCAAGTACGCCCGCTTGACGTCTTCATTCCCACGAATATCGTCAACCGTGCCGGTAGCAATCACCCGCCCATAGACCAGAACCGAAATCCGGTCGGCGAGTGCAAAGACCGCGTCCATATCATGTTCGACCAGAAGGATCGGGCCTTCTGCCCGCAATCCGTCCAAAAACCCGGTCAACCGTTTCGATCCTTCCGGCCCCATGCCCGCCATCGGCTCGTCCAGCAAAAAGGCCCGCGGCTTAAGCGCAAGCGCCACCGCCATTTCAAGCTTCCGACGTTCGCCGTGCGATATGTCGGCGGCCCGCATCTGGGCACGGTCGGCAAGGCCAACCCGCTCCAACTGCGCCATCGCCGGTTCAAGAAGCGACGCATCGCCGAGAACTGGTCTGAAAAACCGGAAGATTTTCCCGCTGACCGATTGCTGCGCCAGAACAACGTTCTGAAGCACCGAGAATTCCGGCATCAGCGATGACACCTGAAATGTCCGCGCCAATCCCATGCGGGATCGTTCCACCGCATCCAGATCGCCGATATCGCGCCCGGCAAAACGGATGTCGCCGCTATCAGGTTTGATCTCGCCCGCGATCTGCTTGATCAGGGTGGATTTCCCCGCCCCGTTCGGCCCGATCAGGGCATGGATTTCACCGGGCATAAGGTCAAGCGTGACATTGTCACTCGCCAGCAACGCCCCGAACTGCTTGGTGACATTCGATAGTGAAAGAATGGCTTCAGGCATGTTTGCGCTCCCCAGCCAGAAGGCCGATCAGGCCACCGCGTGCAAACAGCACCACCACCAGCAACAGAATACCCAGCGGCAATTGCCAATATTCAAACATGCCGCCCAGAAGATGTTCCAGAATGATGTAAAGTGCCGCACCCGCGACCGGACCAAACAGCCGCCCGACCCCGCCAAGAATGACAAACACCATGATTTCACCCGACATATGCCATGACAGCATCGACGGGCTGACAAACCGGTTAAGGTCGGCATAAAGCGCACCGGCCCATGCGGTAATCATCGCCGAAATCACAAACGCCACCAGCCGCACGCGAAACGGCGCAATGCCAATCGCCATCATCCGCTGGCTGTTTTGCCGCGCCCCATGCAGGGCAAGGCCAAACCGCGACCGGATCAGGACAGCCGAAAACGCAATCGCAACGCCCAGCATCGCGGCACACAGCCCAAAGAAGCTGATCGGATCAAGCGTGTTTAGGCCGGGGAAGCTGTTGCGCACATAGATCGAAAGCCCGTCTTCCCCGCCATAGGCTGGCCAGGAAATCGCGAAATAATAGATCATCTGCGCAAAGGCCAGCGTGATCATGATGATATAGACCCCACTGGTCCGAAGCGTGATCGCCCCGATCAGAAGCGCCACCAGTGCGGATGCGATCAATGCCACGATCCAGATGACAATCATCTGTGTCGTGCCGTTGATTTCAAAGGGTGCCGTCATGATCGGCTCGTAATTCAGCGCATGGCTGGCAAGGATACCGGCGGCATAGCCCCCGATCCCGAAAAATGCCGCATGGCCAAACGATACAAGCCCGCCATAGCCAAGTGCGATGTTAAGCCCGACCCCCGCCATGCCAAGGATCGCAACCTTGGTCGCAAGGGTAATGATAAACGGCTCGCCCATGATCTGTGCGATCACCGGCACCGCAATCAGCAACGCCGCCAGAACGATATTAAGGATGGTTTCGCGGTTCATGCTCATATCAGGCTTCCGTCCCGAACAAACCGCTTGGCCGCAGGAAAAGCACCAGCGCCATAACGATATAAATCAGCATCGATGCAAGTGCGGACCCAATCGCCGTCGCACTTGCCGGATCGAAAAATGCCTCGAACCCGATGGGCAGCAAAAACCGCCCCATCGTGTCGGTAAAGCCGACCAGTAACGATCCGATAAGTGCGCCCTTGATCGACCCGATCCCGCCAATCACGATGACAACGAATGCCAAAATCAGAACCGGCTCGCCCATGCCGACCTGCACTGATTGCGTCGTGCCGACAAACGCCCCGGCAAGACCTGCCATTGCCGCAGCCAGGGCGAAAACATCCG
>CBIHMD010000101.1:0-7798 GCA_966210655.1 uncultured Thalassospira sp. | reverse complement strand
AATCGATCTGTTCGCGCCATTCGAATTTGTCGAGGTGTGAGGTTATAACGCCTTTCATGGCCTCGATCCCCTCTGCCTTTTCAGACTGTCCCTCGAAGCGCAGGGACGCGTCATCGGCCAGGATGATGCAAGGGCCCATCGGAAAGCTCACATGACCTCTTTCGGGCGTAAAATCGACCTCTACCTTATGGGCAAAGTGTTTGCACAGCTGTTGCAGATATTTGCTGGCATTCTCTGTCTGAATCGATCCTGTGGTTTTGAACATGGATTTACCGATCTCTGATGGTTTCTTATGAGGAAATTGATTGCAGGGGCTCACGGCTGATCAAGGCCGATCCAGTAAACCCCATCCAGTGCCACCGGCTGGAACCGGTCAAAGAATTCGGCAAGGGTTGCGTTCGGGTCAAGATCGGCAAACTGTTCGGGGTGAAACCATTTTGCCATAGCCTGCAACGCCGTAATGTTCATTGGCGTGTTGTAGAAATGATGCCAGACAGCATAAACCCTGTCTGTCTTGACGGCGTCAAGATGCGGAAGGCCGGTACGTTCCATGCTTTTTGCCAGCGAGGCTCTGGACATTTCGGCATTAGCATAAGTGCCAAGGATAATGCGCCCCGCATTCTGTTCGGCAGTCATTGTCGCCCCGCCAATCGCGGTCGCGACAAAGATATCGGGTTGATCGACCAGCAGCTGTTCAACTGAAATCTGGCTGATCACGCCGGGGATCCGGCCGGCAAAGATATTTTCAGCACCGGCAAGCTCGACAAACTTGCCGATCATCTGGTTTCCCATCGCCTCGCAGCAGGAACCATGCAGGCCAACCCGGCTTTCAAGGAAGACTTTGGGTTTGTCGGTGATGCCTGCCAGACCGGATTTGACCTTTGCCAGATTGTCTTCGTAGAATTTAACGAATGCCTCCGCCTGATCTTCCTTGCCCATCAGTTTGCCAAGGATGCGAATGCTTTTTTGCGTGTTTTCAAACGGTTTGTTGCGAAAATCGATCATCACGACCGGAATGTGGGCCGCACCGAACTGTCTCAGAACTTCATGGCTGTCCGAACCGGGGCCATGACCGCTGTTTATGCCAAAAATTGCAACATCGGGTTCGACCGTAATCGCCTTTTCAACACTGAAAGTTGCTTCGCCGCTACGCCCGACCAGGGGAATATCGTCAATTTCGGGGAATTTTTCCTGATATTGGGCAAAGGTTGCGGGATCAAGGTTTTTAAATTCAGCCATCATCCCGGCAACCCAGCGGACCGGGTTTTCGGGATCAAGGATGCCAAGGCTTGGCAAAAAACGTCCTTCGCCAAGGATCATATGCCTGACCGGTACTTCGACCGTGACTTCGCGACCGGAAACATCGGTCAAGGTTATGGTCTCGCCTGCCTGTGCAAGGCCGGTGAATATCGAAAGGGCGGCTGCCAGTGTCAGAAGACGGTTGAATCTCATCTTGAAAGCCCTGCTGAAATGCGTGGGTTGGGGAAGGTCAAAACGCCGAAATGGGCGGCACGGAATGCCACCCATCGCGGATTTTATATCTGTTGAAGAATTGCCTGATCAGAACGCCACCTTTGCCGACACAAGGAAGGTGCGACCTGGCTCGTGATAGGGTTCGATACGACCGCTGTCGTAACCAGGCGTCGTCCGTGCCACATAGTCACGGTCAAAAATGTTGAGTGCGTCTACCCGCAATGTGACGGAATCGGACAGTGCGGCAGGAGTCCATTCGCCATAAAGATTAGCAACGAAATAGGTGTCGAGTTTCGCATTGCCATTCTTTTCAGGATCATCATCGGACAGGGCAAGTTCAGAGGTCGAACCAACCTGAATGCCCATATCATCAAAGCGATGGGCGATTTCGAAATTAACAATGTCGCCTACGATAACGCCCTGATAGGAGGCATCGTTACTGAGTGGTACTTTGCCGTCTCTTTCGACATCGGTGTGGGTATAAGCCGCGCGGACAAAACCGGGTCCGTAAGTCCAGGTTGCGGATAGGTTAACGCCGCGTGTTTCCAGATCACTTGTCGTATTGCGTGTCGTATATTCGAGAGAATGTGATCCGTTGATCTTGTTATAGAACAGATTGCCGTCAAAATCCCACTGTTCGAGGCTGTAACGCGCACCGGCCTTATAGTTGTGGGACCGCGACGGTTTGAAACCGTCATAATTCCAGATACCGGTGAAGTTGTAGATCGCTGATTCACCAAGCGGCAATCCACCAAAGCTGGTGCCGAGACCGCCATAAACCATCAGTTCGTCGGTCAGGTCATATTCGGTGTTGGCATTTCCGCTCAGTCCGAATTCGCTGAAGTCGGTCCCATCAATGCCTTCAAACCACTGCTGGTCTCCGCGACCGCCAAAAGATACGCGCCAGTCATCGGTTAGGGAAAGTCGGGCCTGCGAGAAGACACCAACATTTGTGGTTGTCTCCGTATATCTACCAGCTCTTCCAGCCGCACCTGTAGTATCCCCGCCACCGGTTGCCTCGTCGTGGTAAAAATCGACCCCGGTCTTGATATTGCCCATACCGACATCAAACGTATTGGCCGCTTTACCATTCAGGGTTTCTATTTCGGATTCAATATGGGTGGTGCCGTTCAGCTTTGGCACATCAAGGTGCGTTTTACTGTAATTAAGGCTGAGCTCCGGTGCCAGAAGTCCGGACGGTTGTTCATCGACATAACTGACGCCAAGGGATGTATCCTTGTAAGATATCCATTGTGGGGCCGCCCCATTCGTCAGCGATCCAAAGTTTGGACGGGCAGGACGGACACCCTCGTCTTCAAGATGGCTGGCAAAGGCTTCGATACGTGATCCTTCATTGCCGGTGAAGGCGATCTTGCCAAGGCCGTTCTTGCTGCCATCTCCGATGCCGGCAACTTCGTTATCATCGCCGTCTTTATAATTGCCCTGATTGCTGTTTTGCACATAGGCAAGTGCTTCGAAGCCTTCATGCTGACCTGCCAGCGTCAGCCATTCGGTGAAGCCTTTGGTGTTGCTGTTATACTGAATCTTGGCAGAGCCGCCGAACGGATCGTTCGGTACAAGAATGTCGCGTGCATCCTTGGTTTCATAGGACATTGAACCGCCAAGCGCATTTGGGCCAGCATCCGCCGGTGCAATACCGGATTCAACCTCGACCGATTTCAGCATACCGGGATCGATAACTGCGGTGCCGATGTGATGATAGGTGGAATCAACCTGTCTCGTACCATCGACCTGCACATTCAGTTTGGTGTTCTCTATACCTTGCACGTAAACCTTCTGTGCAATGGCTGATGCGCCGCTAACCTGAACCGCTGGTTCGTTTTTGAAGACATCCTTGATGGTTTGCGGGTTAATGCGGTCAATATCTTTTTGCGTAACATTGACGCCGCCTGCCGCCGTTTGGTTGGTTTCCTGACTTGCCGTAACTTCGATTGGTGCCAGAACGGTTTCGTCCTCGGCTTTGGTTTCTTGTGCGATGGCTGCCACCGGAAGCACTGTCAGGGCGACCCCGGCAAGCAGGGTTGCGCGATACAGGCCATGGACCGGTTGGCGGCGTTTGCCCGGCAAAACCGGTCTTGATGACTGCGACATGCTGATTTCCTTATCAAATAAATTTGCCAAATGCGAATGATTTTGAATATTATTAGCTGGGTGGTTTGAGCAATCGGAATACCGTTTGCGAGATCGCCATTGATGTTTGCAAAAACGCAAATATCGCATTTGACGGGGTGTTCAGGTTTGGAAGGGAAACTGTATGGCGTTTGATCGACAGCATGCGCCGCAACGTTCGCGTCGGAATGTGACCCGTCGCGAGACCATTACCGGCCAGCAGCTTGAAGATTTTGGGACTGCTTTGCCGCGGAATGCAGCCGAAGGGGTACGACGTCGCCCGATGATGAGTGGTCGGATGTCGAACGACAATCTGCAGTCATTTCTGAACATTCATACGACCGATACCGTAACCATGCAGGACGCGGCAGTAAAATTTCCGGTCAATGCTGCGGTAACGGTGGCAATTGTGTTGCGGGGACGGGTGCGGGGTGCGTTTGATAATGTACCTTTTGATCTTGATGCCCGTGAACAACCGGTTGGTTTTATCTGGTCATTGTCGCAGCCGGTGATGTTGCATCGTGAATTGGAAAAGGGTGATGATGTTTGCAAGGTGATGATTTCGGCCAAATATGACTGGGTGGTCAAGCGGGTCCGCAATGGTGATCACCGTCATGCCGGAATTGACGACTTCATTCATGCCGGAATTTCGGTTCACAAATGGCAACCCTCGCGTCGTGCCATTGCGTTGACCGACCAGTTATTGTATCCGCCAACGGATGATCCGCTGTTTCGCGATCTTTACGCCGAAAGTCGGGGGTTGGAGATTTTTGCCGAAGCCCTTGGTTCTCTTCGCAGAGTCAGTACGGATACAGGCGAGGGTGCAGTCGAGCCGGATGCGCTGGATCATCATCAAAAAGCTCAGGAAATCCGCGACTACATCGCCGGTCATATACTGGATGATTTGTCCCTGAGTGATTTATCGCGGATACTGGGAATGAGCGTTGCCAGTCTGCAGCGCACTTTCAAAAATGCCTATGGAATGACGATCAAGGATTTCATCCGCGAAAGTCGCCTGATCGCGGCGCGCGACGCGATGGAAAAAGACGGCCTGACAATCGGGCAAGCCGCCTGGATGGCCGGTTATTCAAGCCCGGCGAACTTTGCAACCGCGTTCAAACGGGTTTTCGGCATATCGCCATCGGACGCACGAGACCGGTAATCGGGTTATCATCAAGAGGCATGATTAAAATCACGGATGATGACGTCTTGCGTCATCAGGCAGATCAATTCTGTCCCTGATGAATGCAAGGAAACATCATGCCGATCAATGCCAGCCAGTTGCGCCAGTCAATTGTTCGCCCGGTTTTGCAAAATCTTGGTCTGTGGTCGCAGGCCGCCGAAAACCTGATCATGGGAACCGCCGCCCAGGAAAGCGGGCTTGGCACCTATGTCGAGCAGATCGGGGGTGGTCCGGCGCGCGGTATTTTTCAGATGGAACCTGCAACACTTGACGATTGCTATGTCAATTATCTCGATTACCGGGCCGATCTGAAGGCAAAGATCGACTCCTATCTGGCTCCGCAGCCCGCCTCGAAGGCCGATCAGTTGGCAACCAACAATGCCTATGCCGCAGCCATGTGCCGGGTTCGTTATATGCGGGTCAGCGCCGCCTTGCCCGATGCAAACGATATCCCCGGTCTCGCGGCCTATTGGAAGCAGTATTACAACACTGCTGGGGGCAAGGGGACGACGGATGAGTTTATCGCCAATTACAATCGTTACCTTGGCGGCAGCTAAGCTGCCGTAACGTCGGCGAAAAAATCCGTATTGTTCTACGCAAAAATAGTGGCATATGCGCGATCTTTTCGCCAAAATCCCCCAACGCTTAGCGGTGATTGCGCAAAAAATCACCAAAGTAAAAGAGTTTAGGGGTTTACAATGAAACGTCGTCAGTTCCTTAAAGGGGCCGGTATTGGCGCTGGTGCCGCGGTTGCGGCCACGGTTGCCGCACCGGCCATCGCATCCGCGCAGGAAAGCCTGAATTGGCGGATGGTAATGCCGTGGCCCAAAGGGACGCCGGGCCTTGGCACCAATGCCGAAAAATTTGCTGCCATGGTCAAGGAAATGTCCAATGGACGTCTAAGCATTTCGGTTTTTGGGGCAGGTGAAATCGTCCCGCCGTTCGAATGCATGGATGCGGTCGAGCAGGGCGTGGTCGAAATGGCGCACGGTACCCCTTATTACTGGCAGGGCAAGAATCCGGCACTGAACTTCTTCTCGACCATTCCGTTTGGTCTGACGGCATGGGAACTCTCCGCCTGGCTGCGTTTTGGCGGAGGACAGGAGCTTTGGGAAGAAGCTTATGCCGAGTTTAATGTTGTGCCGTTCTATGCCGGGAATTCGGGCATGCAGGCTGGTGGCTGGTTTAACAAGGAAATCAATTCGGTTGAAGACCTGAAGGGGCTTAAAGCCCGCTATGCCGGTCTTGGTGGTGAAGCTATGCGCCGCCTTGGTGCGAACATCACCATGCTGCCACCGGGGGAAATTTTACCCGCCATGCAATCCGGTGCGATTGATGCCGCCGAATGGGTTGGTCCGTGGAACGACCTTGCATTTGGCCTCTATCAGGTTGCGAAATTCTACTATACCCCGGCCTTCCATGAGCCCGGACCGGGCCTTGAAATCTTTATTTCCAAGGAAAAGTTCGATGCGCTTGGCCCCGATCTGCAGGCGATCATCCGTTATGCCGCGCAGGCGATTGCCGAAAACACGCTGGCGGACTTTACGTTCAACAACCTGCAATCCTATCAGCCGCTGATCGACAAAGGGGTCGAGGTTCGCCAGTTCTCGGACGATGTCATTCTGGCGCTGGCCGAGCAGTCCAATGCCGCGGTCGAGGAAATTGCTGCGAAGAACGATCTGAGCGGCAGGATCGCGGAAAGCTATCTTGCGCTTGTGAAAAAAGCCGCACGTTACGGCAAGGAATTCGAGGCGACCGGTCTTTTGCAGCGCGCGAAGGTCTGGGGCTACTAAGCCTTTCGGTATTTGCGTATACAGTCATCAGACGAGCAGGGCCGCCGGATAGGCGGCCCTGCTTTATTTCTTGCTTTCGGGCAAACTTGCGGGATGCCAGGAACGTTACGGGATGCTGAGATATGTGAAGATAAAGTGTTAAAGACAGCAAAAGCCGCAACTTCAATCCCTTGCAAAGTTATGAATGCTATTTTAGAAGCAGATTTACGCAAAAAAATTGCCAATATGAATTTAGGGAGCCCCACAATGAAACGTCGTCAATTCCTGACTGGTGCCGGTGTGGCCGCTGGTGCCTTTGTTGCCAGCAGTGCTGCGCCTGCAATTGTCAAAGCCGATGAGCAAATCCACTGGCGTATGGTTATGCCCTGGCCGAAAGGCTCGCCGGGGCTTGGTGCCAATGGCGAGAAATTCGCCGAGCGCGTAACCAAAATGTCGGGTGGACGCCTTAAAATCACGGTTTATGGCCCGGGCGAACTGGTTCCGGCATTTGAATGTCTGGATGCGGTCGAGCAGGGCGTTGCCGAACTGGCTCATGGCACGCCCTATTACTGGGCGGGTAAGGATGCGGCCGTAAACTTTTTCTCGACAATTCCGTTTGGCCTGATGGGTTGGGAACTTTCGGGCTGGCTGCGTTTTGGCGGCGGGCAGGAGCTTTGGGATGAACTTTATGCCCAGTTCAACGTCAAGCCGTTTCCTGCGGGGAATACCGGTTTGCAGGCCGGTGGCTGGTTCAACAAGGAAATCAACACCGTTGACGACATCAAGGGCATCAAGATGCGCTATGCCGGGATCGGTGGTGAAGCCATGCGTCGCCTGGGCGCAAACGTTACCGTGTTGCCAGCAGCCGAAATTCTGCCGGCCATGCAGTCCGGTGCGATTGATGCCGCCGAATGGGTTGGTCCGTGGAACGATTATGCGTTTGGTCTGACGCAGGTTGGCAAATATTATTACACTCCGGCCTTTGCCGAGCCGGGTACAGGTATTGAAGTCTTCGTCAACAAGGACAAATTCGCGGAATTGCCCGAAGACCTTCAGGAAATCTTTGCCATCGCAGCGCAGGCCAATGTCGAACAGACACTGGCTGATTTCACCTTCAACAATATCCAGTCCTATCAGGCTGTATTGGCCAAGGGTGCGGTAATCCGCCATTTCAGCGACGATGTGATTGCAGCCCTTGCCACCGAAGCCATGGCAGCGGTCAAGGAAATTGCCGATCAGA
>CBIHMD010000100.1:0-7805 GCA_966210655.1 uncultured Thalassospira sp. | reverse complement strand
ACCGCTTACCGTTATGGGGGCCGGTGCCCAGCAGCGCCTTTTGATGCCGGAGCATTTGCTGAGCAATGATCTGGCGCTGATGCAGTATGACGATCCGCTTGCACTTGCGGTGATTGCGACCAAGGACCCCGAAAGCCCGATGGCATTGGCAGCCGCGATCCGCATGGGGCCGCATGCCAAATGCAAGGAACTGATTACCGGCGTTTTTGAAGTCGTATCGGATGCAACCAAACATGAACTGGTTGCCGATTGCGCCAAGCTTCTGTCGCGTAATGCGTTCAGCCCCGAAGCGTTCCAGTTGGTGCGCAACCGCGCAAGCAACCATGTTGTTGAAATTCGCGAAGCCTATCGTCGGGCGATGGCGGGCAATTTACGCGCCCTTCTTGATGGCAAGATGGCGGCACGCGAGTTTGTCGAGGAATTTATCGAACTGGCATCGCATGGCAATTTGCGGATTGATATTTATCGCCGTCTGGTGATGAAACTGATGCGGTCAGATGCGGTGCGGCCAAGCGTGAAATTCATGCTGCTGGAGCGGCTCGACACGTTTCCGCAGATGGTCAAGGTGCAGATTGTTAACGAAGTTAACTCTGCCCCGGATACGCCGGAATACCAGACCCTGAAACAGGAATTGCGCTGGATCTACGAAAGCAAGGCGCGGACAAAAACCGGCACGACCGAAACACCGGAAACCTCGAAAAACTGGTTTGGTGGATCGTCGCTGGATTACGGTGCCGCGGCCGGTTTGCAAAGCCGCAACGCGATCATCAAGCCGCAACAACCGACCCTGAAGCGGCCCGGCGTGCCATCCATGAAGTCAAGCGGCGGTTTCAGCACGCGCGAAATTGCGTCCTGGCTGAACTGACCGCCAGCAACATCGAAAAACGGATCAGCCCGCCAGACGTCTGGCGGGTTTTGTCGTTTCCGGCGTGACGGCGATACCGGCCTGATGTTCGAGATAGACGGTGCAGACCACGCGCAGAAGCGATGCAAAGTTGGGAATGTCGCCACGCTGGCTGACGACTTCGTCATGCAGCTTGCCGAGGAATTGCGGTGTGCTGAACCCTTCGCCAGCGGCGATTTCATCAAGGATTTGCCAGAAGCGTTGTTCAAGCCGGACGCTCGTGACCACGCCGTTGATGCGAAGCGAACGGCTGACGGATTGATAAAGTTCGGGATCGGTGCCGGAATAGATCTGACACATGACGACCTCTCCTGTTTTGTGCCACCGACGATGAAACGTCGGTGGCTAGTTACAGGTTCATGGTCCGGCAAACCGTCCGGAAAGGCAATTGCTGATTGTTCTAGTGGCTGATTTCGGTGCCCAGCAATGTCAGGAATCCGGCCAGCCATTTCGGATGGGCAGGCCATGCCGGGGCTGTGACCAGATTGCCGTCGATGCAGGCGTCATCAATCGCGATTTCGGCATAGGTGCCACCGGCAAGGCGAACTTCGGGCGCGCAGGCCGGATAGGCTGAGACGCGACGGTCCTTGATGATGTCGGCGGCGGCCAGAATTTGCGCACCGTGGCAGACGGCGGCAATCGGCTTGTCCGCATCGTTGAAGTCGCGGACCAGACGGATGACATCCTCGTTCAGGCGCAGATATTCCGGTGCACGGCCGCCGGGGATCAGAAGGGCGTCGTAATCTTCGACCCGGGCTTTGGCAAAATCGGCATTCAGCGCAAAATTGTGACCGCGCTTTTCGCTGTAAGTCTGATCGCCTTCAAAGTCGTGGATGGCGGTTGCCACCGTATCACCGGTTTTTTTATCCGGACAAACAGCATCGACCGAATGACCGACGGCAAGCAGGGTCTGGAACGGAACCATGGTTTCGTAATCTTCGACATAATCGCCGACCAGCATCAGGATTTTTTTCGCTGACATTATTTATCCTCCCGTTTGGTGTGATCGGAAAAGTATAGATCATGACGTGGATCAGCGGGTAACAGCGGGCTACTACGCCGGGATTCGATGCGAATTCTGGTGTGAAAACAAAAAAAGACGGCCCGAAAAGGACCGTCTTTGGCAGATCAAATTTTTATGACAAATCAGCTTTTGGTCGTGGTTGATTTGCTGGCAGCGGGTTTTTTGGCAGCCGTGGGTTTTGTTGCGGTCGTTTTAGCCGCAGGTTTTGCCGCCGTGCTGCGGGTTGCCGGTTTTTTTGCGGGGGCAGCTTTGGCTGGTGTGGCAGTCGAAGCCGTTTCAGCGCCTTCCTTGATATGCAGATCGCGCTGCGGGAAGGGAATCGAGAAACCGGCAGCTTCCAGTTCGGTTTTCGAGCGACGGCTGAGGTCCCAGAAAGTCGCCCAGAAGTCAGGGGTATTGGTCCAGCCACGGGCTGTCAGATCGACCGAGCTTTCGCCAAGGGTGGCGACGAAGCTCATGGGTTCGGGATCTTTCAGGACTCGCGGATCGCTCGCGACCAGATTTTTCAGGAAATCAAGAGCTGCTTCGACATCATCGTCATAGGAAATACCGACCTTGATATCCAGACGACGGGTCGGGTTGCGCGAATAGTTTTTGATCGCGCTGTTCCATATTTGCGAGTTCGGAGCGGAAACAAATACCCCGTCCGCAGTTTTAAACAGCGTGGTGAACAGGGTGATTTCAACCACGGTGCCGGAAACCGAACCGGCTTCAACGAATTCATCCACCTTCAGGGGACGCAGAACCAGAATCATTACACCGGCGGCAATATTGGACAATGTGCCTTGCAGTGCCAGACCGATGGCCAGACCGGCAGCACCGAGGACTGCGATGATGCTGGCTGTCTGTACGCCGAAGTTTGACAGAACGGCGATCAGGACAATGATCAGGATCACGTAGCGCACAATGCTTGCGGCCAGAGGCTTGATCGTTGTATCGACGAATTTTGCATTTCTTAGAGAATGACGAACCAGGGCCGCAGCGCGTCCGGCAACCCACCAGCCGACAATCAGAATAAGGACTGCACCAAGAAGGTCCAATCCGAACCCCAGCGCAAATGCCTTCAGCATCTCTCCTATTGTCGCCATATCTGTTTCCATCATTTAAACCTCGCTTGCTCAGTGCCAAAGTTGTAGTCTAGTTTCATCATACTACCGTATTAGCAGGTAGCATCGCAGGTTTAGGCGATCTTGAAAAGTGACCACAAAATACCAATTGAACCTAATGTCATGGAACATTTCGCGTTTTCGGTCGTTTTGAGACATAATATGACCATCATTGGTGATATTGTAGGTTATTGAATAACAACCTGAACTATAGGGGCAAAAACATGCAGCTTCGTCCGTCTTTTATTTGTGCTATCGGGGGCGTCGCCCTTCTTAGCGCGTGTAGCAGTGTCGACAACTCGGGTACGGCCGTCATGTACGGTGGTAACCCGCTGACCTATGGCAGCTCTGTCAACGATGCCGTGACCGGTGCCGAGCCGACCACCGCATTTGGCAAGGCGCTTAAAGCCGAATACATCGCCTATGCACAGCGTGAAGCCGATGAATGGTACGATTTCTTCGACGCCGATTTCTTTGCGAAGAAAGCAGGCAAGGTCGCCGAAAACGAAACCATCCTTCCGGAAGATCCGGCCAACTGGCGTTTTGACGCCGAAGAAGTCGCACAGAAACGCGCTGTTCGTGATGAACTGATCGCGCTTCTTGATGATGGCAAACGTGAAGAAAAACCGGACACTGCCGCAATTGCGCAGGCCCGTTTCGATTGCTGGATTGAAGAAAGCGAAGAAGGCTGGCAGACTGATCTGATCAGCCAGTGCTGGAAAGATTTCGAAGCCGCGATGACCGAGCTTCGTGCGGAACCTGAAATGGTTGCCACACCGGCACCGGTTGCAGCAGCACCGCGTCTGTTCACCATCTTCTTCGACTTTGACAGCACCGCCATTACTCCGGTTTCCGAGCGTGTTCTTGATGCCGCTGCCGAGCAGTGGGCGTCTAGCATGAGCAACGTTACCGTCGTTGGCCATACCGATGCATCTGGTTCGGCTACCTATAACCAGGGTCTGTCGGAACGCCGTGCGGCAGCTGCTTTGTCAGAACTGGGCACTCGTGGTGTTTCGGCTGACAAAGTTGACAGCGAAGCCGTTGGCGAAGGCGAATTGCTGATCCCGACTCCGGATGGTGTTCGCGAGCCGCGTAACCGTCGTGTGACCATCTCGATCGACTAATTCGCGGTCATTTACCAAATCTTTGGCAACGGGGTGGCATTATGCCACCCCGTTGTTTTTTATGGAAACTCGATCCAATACACAGTCGGGCATGTGAATAACGGTTGAAATTGGACGTAATACACCTAATGTCTGCGGGACATCCCAGCCGCGAAAGGGAGAGACGGGGGAAAATGATCAGAAATTTGTGCCGTTCATTGCGCGGTGCCGGTATCTGCGCGATGGCCGTTCTGGTAATTGCAGGAAGTTTCGCCGGGCCAGGTCAGGCAGCAGATAAAACGCCACCGGTTCCATTCGAGAAGCTTTATGCTGCCGAACGCGGTGACGGAAAATATCTTAGCTTTAATGCATTTTCCGGGGAGATTCCCGGTAAACGGATCAAGGCGCTATTGCGTTCCGGTCAGGTTATTGGTGATCGCATTCTTCTTGCCGAAGATGTCGCGGTTTATTTCCCGGATGGGTATATTGTTCAGTCGCAGGTCCGGTTCGGCAAATATGTCCCGCGTCCGGGGCTGATTGCCGGTGCGGTCGCGAAGCGCGATCATCTGATTGAAAATCCGCGTTATGCCCTTGTCGCGCAGTTTGACCAGATCCTTGGCAAAGAATGCGCTCGTACAGAATATGCCAATGGATTTGCCGCACTTCGGATCAAGTCCGACGGCGTTATGTCACTGGTGATGGAAACGGCCGGTCTTTACGATCCGCTGGTGGATGAAGCAACCACCACCTATACGGTGACCAGTGCCGTGCAACCTGTCTTTATGGGCAATCAGGGGCTGGTTCCCGATCTTATGAGCATGTGTGCCCGCGGCTGAGTTCCAGCCTGCGGAGACCAAAAGGCACTGTGCGTCGCAGTGCCTTTTGCTTTTGGTGCTGTTTAAAATCCCTAGAGTCAGGCGACTTTCCAGTCAGGTGCAAACAGGCGCGGTATTTCAATTGCCGGGCAACGGTTCACCACAACATCCAGCCCGGCATCCTGTGCGCGGGTTGCGGCATTGATATTGATCACGCCAAGCTGCATCCAGACCGATCTGGCACCAATGGCAATTGCCTCGTCGATCACACCACCGGCATCCTCGCTATTGCGGAAGATATCGACCATATCGACCGGCTCATTGATATCGGCAAGGGTTGCAAAGACCTTTTGGCCGTGAATTTCGCGGCCCGCCTGACCGGGATTGACGGGAATGACGTGATAGCCGCGCGACAGCAGGAATTTCATCACGCCATTTGACGGGCGTTCGGGTTTCGGGCTGGCACCGACCAGTGCAATGGTTCTGGTACGTTCAAGCAATGCCTGCGTGGCATTGTCGTCGGGATTTTTAAAATCGCTCATGTCATCTGCCTTTGGTTTGCGATACGGCATCGTTATGTCTGTATGATACATAAGGTTTTGATTTGCTGCCGCAATCTTCTGGCAACGGGATTGTGCGATGCCGGCATGCTCGCAGAAAGTTGATGGCAAATTTAACTGACGGATTAAACGAAACAGGGTTGAGTAGGGGATATGTTGCCCCTTGCCCAAAACACCAAAGGTACCCCGCATGTTTCCATGGCGTGATCCGTCCGGCAGATTTTCGGCTTTTAAGCTGACCGTGTTTGTGCTGCTGCTTGTGCCGGGCTGTTTCATTCTTTGGCCGGTGATTGCCGAAGGCGGGGCGACCATTCCGGTCAAGGAAGCGATCCTTGAAAGCGGGGATTGGGCGATCAGGATGTTGCTGATATCACTTCTGATCACGCCGCTTCGCCGGATTACACGTGCCAGCAAGCTTGTCCAGATCCGGCGTCAGGTCGGTTTGGCGGCGTTGGGATATGCCTTAACCCATCTGTTGTTATATATGCTCAGCCAATCATGGGATGTGCTGCGCGTGGCCAATGAAATTCTGGTGCGGATTTATCTGACCATCGGCTTTGTTGCGCTGACGGGGCTTGTCATTCTTGGGGTAACTTCGACCAAATCTGCCATGCGCAGACTGGGCAAGAACTGGAGCCGGTTGCATAAAATCAGTTATGGCATTGGTGTTCTGGCCGCGTTGCATTTCTTCATGCAGTCGAAAATCGATGTCAGCGAAGCGACCTTGATGTCGGGATTCTTTGTTGCCCTGATGCTGTATCGTGTGGCGCATGCCCGGGACTGGTCGCTGCGATCGCCGCTTGTTTTGGTATCAATTGCGGTTCTGGCGGGGCTGGCAACTGCGGGGATCGAATATGCGTGGTACGGATTGGCGACCGGTGTACCGCCATCGGCTGTTTTTGCCGCCAATCTTGAATTCATGTGGCCATTGCGACCGGCGTGGAATGTGTTGCTGAGCGGATTGTTCGTGGCGTTCATCAGCCTGTTCGGGCGTGATGCGATTGGCCGTGTATGGTTCGGCCAGATCGCATCATCCCTGTTTGTCAGGCCGCAGCGCTCGCGCGGCGGGTAAGGGCGGTCAGAAGACCGGCGCCAATCATGACGGCACCGCCGGCATGCGTCAGGCGGCGCATGGCGGCTGGTTTGCGGAACTTTTCGCGCAGGGCACCGGCCATGATCGCCCAGATCGCAACGTTGACCGCCGCCAGCGAGACGAAGGTCGCGGTCATGATGACGAATTGCGGAACGACCGGCATTGACGCATTCACGAATTGCGGCACAAACGCGATAAAGAACACGATGCCCTTAGGATTGAGGGCCGTCACGATATAGGCCTGCAGGAACATGCGGGACGGCCGGTTTCGTTTGGCATCGGGATTGTCTTCAAGCGTACCGGGTTTATCACGCAGCATCTTGATGCCAAGATAAATCAGATAACCTGCCCCACACAGTTTCAGAACGGTAAAGGCATTTGCCGATGTTGCAAGCAACGCACCGGCACCGGCCAGCGATATCGTCATCGCCGTCAGATCACCAAGTGCGACACCGGGAACTGTTGCCCAGGCGGTCTGGCGTCCCTTGCCAAGGGCGTAGCTTACCACAAGCATGATGGTCGGGCCGGGAATGGCCAGAACGATTGTGCAGGCCAGGACGAAGGCCAGCCAGATTTCAAGGTTCATCCTTACCCTCCTTCGGGCGATTTCCATCCAATCATAAATCCTGATCCCGATTGCGAAGTCGAGGGCAAAATCACAGGTGGCAAGGCAATCATTCGTGGCGCCATTCCGGATGGCGTTTTTCGACAAAGGCCCCGATGCCTTCGCGGGCGTCATGCTTTTGCATGTTTTCGGTCATCACCCCGGATGCGTAATCATAGGCATCGGACAGCGGCATTTCGAGCTGGCGATAGAATGCTTCCTTGCCCAGTTTGACGGTCATGCCCGAACGCGATGCGATCCGTTTGGCAAGATCATCGGTGGCGGTGATCAGATCGTCATCTTCGACAACATCGGAAATCAGCCCCATCTGCCAGGCGGTTTGTGCATCAATCGGGTCGCCGGTCAATAACATACGCATCGCGTGTTTGCGCGATACGTTGCGGCTGAGTGCTACCATCGGGGTCGAACAAAACAGTCCGATATTGACGCCCGGTGTGGCGAATTTGGCAAATGTTCCGGCAACGGCAAGATCGCAGCTTGCGACCAGTTGGCACCCGGCCGCCGTGGCCACAGCGTGAACACGTGCAATCACCGGCTGGGGCAGGGTGACAATCCGCATCATAAGTGTGCTGCAT
>CBIHMD010000099.1:0-7842 GCA_966210655.1 uncultured Thalassospira sp. | reverse complement strand
CCCGCATGACGGAATGGCAGGAAATGGACGCAGCACGCGGCGATCAGAAACAGGCAAAACGTGACGCGGAACTGATCTTCAGCCTGTTTGACGGCTTTGGCATCGAAGTTCCTGTTTCGCTTTGGGATGCCCTTCTGACCGCCCCGTATATGGACGAACGCCAGACAGTCAGCACCGCGGTCAGCCATCATCTGGGAACGGCGGCAATGAATATGCAACGCGCAAAGGCCGTTGCACTGGCCATTCAGGCTCAACAGGTTGCAGATACTCCAAACGGCGACCCAAAGGACCTTTCGGATGCGGTTGCCGCACTCAACCATATCGGACTGAGCCGCGAGGCACGCCGTCTTGCGGTCGAAATCCTGATGGCGCGCAGCCAGTAACGGACGAACATTGTGGCACAGCCGCTTAACAGCAATCTTGTCGCAGCCTTTCTGGAAATGATGGCGGCAGAACGTGGTGCAAGCATTCACACACTCGATGCCTATCGACGCGATATCGAGGACTATGTCGCAAGCCTGCAGGCACAAAAATCAGACCTTATTTCAGCACAGGATACTCACGTGCGGAAATACATGGCATCACTTGGCCATGTCGGCCTTGCCCCTCGGACACAGGCCCGGCGTCTTTCAGCCGTAAGGCAATTTCACAAATTCCTGTATGCCGACGGATATCGCAATGACGATCCATCCGTCCATATCGACAGCCCAAGACAAGGTAATACACTGCCCAAATTTCTGACAATTGATGAAATTGATCGACTGATTGTTACCGCCGCCAATCATGACGGCATCAAGGGCAAGCGGCTTCTGGCAATGGTGGAACTGATGTATGCTACGGGCATGCGCGTTTCCGAACTGGTCGAACTGCCGTTTTCTGCTGCGGCGCGTGATCCACAAATGTTGATTGTAAGAGGCAAGGGAAGCAAGGAACGTCTTGTCCCGTTATCCGATCCGGCACGTGATGCTTTAAGAAACTATCTTGAAATCCGGGACTCCTTTATCCCGATAACCAAGGTGAAACAGCCCGGCCAGTCGCCCTATCTGTTTCCATCACGCGGCAAGTCCGGCCATCTGACACGGCAAATGTTTCTGAATATGGTCAAAGACCTTGCCGCCGAGGCCGGGATTGCCCCGTCACGGGTATCACCGCACGTCTTGCGTCACTCGTTTGCCAGCCACCTTCTGGCAAACGGCGCTGATCTGCGCAGCCTGCAACAGATGCTTGGCCATTCCGATATTTCGACGACGCAAATCTATACGCATGTTCTCGAATCGCGATTGCGCGGCCTTGTGCAGGAACATCATCCGCTGGCGCAACTGCTGCGCGGTTGATCACGATCCGCCCGGATCGCCCAATTTGTCTAGCTTTCCGTATAAGAATACTCGACCAAATCCCGCAAAAAATGTCGGTTTTCTGCGGATGTCATATATTCGTAACTGTACTGTCATCAGGTTGTTGCCGATCCTGCGTTAGGAGCTTTGCATGTATCGCGTTGCTCCTGTCGTTCAGAGGATTCAGTAAATTTTTCAAGATCGGGGAATAGCCTTGGCATTTGATGCGGAGGACGAACTGACTGCGGACAGAGCGACGAGCCCTGGTCTCCGCCTTCGAAACTGGAAACAAATCGTCGAAAAGGTCGACTTTGCCTTCCAACCGATCGTCAACCCGCATACCGGCCACATATTCGGCTACGAAGCTCTTTTGCGTCGCTGGGAAGACAGCGGCTTTGACTCGATTCAGTCCCTTTTTGATACAGCGTGGGAAACCGGCAATCTGCATGGTGTCGACATGATGCTGCGCGAAAAGGCGATTGCGAAATTTGCCCGCCTGCCCGAAGCCCGCCGATTGAAACTTTTTTACAATTTTGACAGTCGTGTTGTCCGCACCCCTGATTATCAGCCAGGCCGTACCGCCGAGTTGTTGCGCAAAGCCGGCCTTGAACGCGACACCATCTTTCTTGAAATTTCCGAACGCCACGACATCAGCAACGCCCAGTACCTTCAGGATATCCTGACGCGATATCGCAGTCAGGGCTTCAAGGTTGCAATTGATGATTACGGCAGCGGCTTTGCCCAGCTTCGCGCCCTGTATGAATGTGAACCTGACATCATCAAGATTGACCGGTTCTTTATCGACGGGATTGACCGCGACCGGCGCAAGGAACTGTTCGTATCCCAAATCACGGCTTTTGCACACATGATCGCCGCACAGGTCGTGGCCGAAGGCGTTGAAACACGCGAAGAGTTTTTGTGCTGTCGGCGGATCGGGTGCGATCTGGTGCAGGGTTTTTTCATCGCACGGCCATCTGTCGACTTGCCGGAACGAACCGATATCGTTCCGGCCATTTCCGGGGTTTCGCTGGAAAACCGGCGCGGTGTTGAACGCGACGGCGATGTTTTACGATCATATCTGCTGGAAACGCCAACGATTGAAAACAATATCAATCCGGTCGAGATTTTATCCTATTTCCAGAAAAACACCGACATTGCCATTGCTCCCGTCGTCAATCGGCAGCAGGAGCCTTTGGGTGTGATCCGGGATTCGGATTTCAAGGCATTCATCTACACCCCCTTCGGGCGGGAACTTTTGCAAAACCCGGCGAACCGAACCAATATCAGCCGTTTTTTGCGCCGCTGTCCGATTGCCGACATCAATACCAGCCTGTCCGAACTGCTTGAAACTTTTGTGGCCGCAGACTCGCTTGATGGTGTGATCCTGACCGAAAATGGACTTTATCTTGGTGTACTGGATCAAAGTGCGCTTTTGCGTGCTGTCAATGAACGCAACACGCTGAATGCCCGTGACGAAAACCCGCTGACACGTCTTCCGGGAAACAGTGCTATTTACCGATATGCAGCAAATGCACTCGCCAAACCGCGTCGCCGTCGATTTGCCGTGTATTTTGACTTCGACAATTTCAAGCCGTTCAACGATTTGTACGGCTTTCGGCAGGGGGATCGCGCCATCCTGCTTTTCAAGGATATCCTTGGCAAGGTACTTAGCCAGAATGACTGGTTCGTCGGTCACATCGGAGGCGATGATTTCTTCGCCTACGTTCAGTCAATTGACTTCGAGGATACCGTCAACGCGGTGCAACGTGCCCAGTCCATGTTCGATGAACAGATCAAAAGCTTCTATGATGCCAAAACCCGGGATCAGGGTTATCTGATCGGCAAGGGACGTAACGGTGAAACAAGCGAATTTCCGCTTATGACCGTCAGTGCCGCATTGGTTCGCATCCCGCCGGAGCGCACGGACATCACCCTTGACCACATATCAATCGAAGCAGCCAAGCTGAAGGCAACGGCCAAAAACAGCCCTACCCGTTTTGCAAGCGGGCTTTACGATGCCCCTGACACCGTCACTCCCGTTGCACAGGAAAACCGATAGCAGACGTAACTCGCCTTATCGTTGCAAATAAGACTTTCCTTTAAAATCGCTGACGCTAAAATCCCGGTAACGCAGCATGCCTGTTTTGCTGCCCGTCGTAACAAATATACCGAGCCCTCCTGCCATCATGGTCAGCGTTACCAGCACTTCTGAAATTCTGCCGCCGATCCCGGTTCGCCCGACGAGCCCGGTTTCGCTACGTTCGTCCCAGCTCCAACAGGAACAGCAGAAACAATCTGTCGAGCAGGTCGCAAACTCGATCCAGCTTTCGGACGACGAAATCGAACGTGTTCAGCGTGCCGCCGAAACAGCCCGCAATGAACTCCGGTTTCAGGACGGGCAGAATGCCCTGACGCTGGAAAACAATCAGGCCGAAGATGCCGCGAATGGCTATGGTGCCAAAGGGCAGTCTAATGGCAATTTCGTCAACGCATCCAATAGCCGTGGCAGCCTCGTTGACTTCTACGTCTAACCAGACTGCAATATCCTGGCCTCAAAGCCCCAGAGCGCGTTTCCAGCCGTCCCAGTTCCAGATCAGTTCTGCAATCCGGTCATAACCGGCCCTGTCCGGGTGATACCCATCCCCGCGACGAAGCGCGCGCTGCCAGTCCTGATCGGCAAGGGTTGTTGCATGCAGGTCAAGATAAGGCACATCAAACCCACGCGCCGTTTCGACATATATCTGATTAAGCCCTTCAAGACGTTCGTTGATTTCCCTGCTGGACTTGCCACCGTCGATTACCGCCTGTGGCCCGATCCATAATGTCGGGGCCAGTTTTGATGCCTCGCCAATGATATCTGCGGCATTGGCTGCCGATTTTGCGGGGGAAACCCGCATCGTGGTTTCTTCGCCACGGTCTTCCGCATGATTGGCATCATTGACACCAAAACTGAACATCAGGACCGTCGGAAATTCCGGCACCATGCGAAGCTCTGTCTCGAACTTCCAGCGGGCTTTAAGCCCCTCGCTGGTTTCCGCACGAATACCCAGATTGTAAATCGTCGTTTCACGCTTCGCCTCGTCCAGCAAACGGCGACCAAGACGCATTGGCCACCCCCCCTTTTCGCCGTCGCGCACCCCATTGACCAGACTGTCACCAAAACAGCAAATGCGATGACCTGTAACGCCTTCGGTCATAATTACTCCTGCAACTTTGCGGCACTTTGTGCCGCCAGATAGGTCATCAAATCGTCCCGTCCAGGGACAAAGGCATTCGCAAGCCAGTATTCTTCGGCCTGTTTTAACAATCGCCCCATTTGCGGTCCGGCAGGTGCAAGACCAGAAGCCAGAATATCACGCCCCTGTATCGGCAGCGTCACAGGCACCCAGTCGGTTGCCGCCTGCAATAAACCCTGCCACTGCCGGTTTTCGGCACCGTCTGCGCGCGGTGGAACAGCAGCCCGTGTCGCCCAGGCAATCAAAACCGCATCGCGAAACGCATCCGTTCCCAACCGATAAAGATCGCGCCGGATCGCATCCCCGGACATATCCGCACTGATCAGACTGGCATTGGAAATCATCGCAGCAAAACGTTCGGTTTCGTCGTTTGACAATCGCAGTGCCTTGCCAAATTCGGTTGCCGCCAGCAAATCGTCATCAGTATTTTCCGGTGCACGATAAAGGGCGGCCAGCCGTCGCAATGGATCGGGCATAATCGCCGGATCGGCAAGGGCCGTACTATCAAGCCATTCCATCATGCGAAGGCGCGGCGTATCGGCCAGATCAGGTAAAATAACCGGCAGCACCTTAAAACCGATCATGTCGCTGACGGTGGCTGCTGGACTGCGAGACCGCAGCAATTTCAGCATTTCGTCACGAAGACGTTCCGGGGAAATATCGCAAAGCCCGTGGGCACCCTTGCGACATGCTTCCGCACCGACCGGGTCAAGAGGTGGTCGACCGAACCATGCCTGAAACCGGAAAAATCGCAGGATACGAAGGTAATCTTCAGCGATACGGTCTTCGGCAACACCAATGAACCGCACCCGGCCTTCGCGCAAATCCGTTTCACCATCAAACGGATCATAGATCGTCCCGTCCGGATCGCAATAAAGCGCATTGAACGTGAAATCACGACGTCTGGCGTCGCCATGCCAGCTATCGGTAAAGGCAACCTCGGCATGGCGGCCATCGGTCGTCACATCAATGCGTAGCGTCGTAATTTCATAGGCCGATGTATCGGTTATCGCCGTTGCCGTCCCGTGTTTAAGCCCGGTGGGGATAACTTTGATCTCCGCCTTTTCAAGGGCGATGACCGTTTCTTCCGGTTTCAGGTCGCAGGCAATATCCACATCGGCCAAATCGCGTTTCAGAAGCGCATCCCTTACGATCCCGCCCACAAAGCGCGCCTTGCCACCATGCGCGGCAATTGCGTCAAATACGCGCGTCGTATCGGGGTGGGTCATGATCCCGTAAGGCTGCAAATGGCCGGTTGCTGTCAGTGCGGTCATCGGTAAATCTTTGCTGGCCTGAAACCTTGCAAGCATATGGCGTGTTACGGACTATTCCTTGGGTTCGAAATATCCCGGCTGAACGACACCATCTTTCAATGTCGGCGCATGATAGATGGAATCCGGCGATGCGCCAGTGCCAAGTGCCGTCGCAATCAGGATTGCCGCTGCCAGCGCCACACCAATACCAAGCAGCAAAAGCCACGGCCCTTTGTTCCACGGCGGAATAACATCATGCCCTTCGCGAATTGCCTTTGCCCGTGCCCATTTAAGCCACAGACCATAAACCAGAAACGGCAGGATAACCGGCAGGACGATTTGGATAATCTGTCGTAACATTACCAATGGTCTCCAATCATTATCGTTCTGCGCCGGCTTTCAGGACTTCGCTGAAATTCACCAACATCCCCGCTGTTGCCCCCCAAATGTAATATTCTCGGTATGGAATGGCAAAATAGCGCCGTTTTACACCTTCAAAAGTCACGGTTTGCAGTTTCTGGTTTCGAGGTTCAAGGATGAATTCCATTGGCACCTCAAATACTTCTGCCACTTCATGCGCATCCGGCGCAAGATCGAAAGGCGGAGTGATCAATCCGACAACCGGCGTCACCTGATAACCGGTCACGGTGTAATAATCATCCAGACGGCCTACCAGTTCGATATGCACACGCGCCAATCCTATTTCTTCCTCAGTCTCGCGCAGTGCCGTTTCTTCCAGCGTATTGTCATGGTCTTCCTGACGACCACCCGGGAAACTGATTTGCCCTGCATGATCGCTTAGATGATCGGTGCGGCGTGTCAGAATGACATGCAAACCTTCGTCACGCTGCACCAGCGGCACCAACACAGCAGCCGGACGGGCGATCAGTTCCCCTTCGGCAAAGGCACGCGCACGTGATTTCGAACCGGGATAATCGACTGCATGATCCCCGCGTCGTTGCTGAATATTCCCGCGCGGTGCGTTCAGTGCTGCAATGATCTGAGCCGGTGTCATTGGTCAGCCTCCAGTGTTCCGATCTCGAAGAATTGATTATGACTGTAAACACCGATACGCACCTTGCCGGTCTCCGGTTCCATAATCTCATCGGCCATATCCACCAACTGATAGAATACCGCCCGGTTCAACCGCGCTTCAAGCCCGCGATCAAGCTGCACATAGGGGGATGGCTCACCGGTTTGGGGATCGTGCTCAACCCGCAAACCGTGGCTTTCATCAAGCTCGATCCACTGATCGATATTGGTTCTGAAACGAAGGACCGATGCCTCCCCACCCCCTGTTTTTTCAAGCTCGACCGCAATGAAAGCAACATCTTCGACCTTGATCCGGGCCATCTCGGCCGGAGTCACCAGCCAGTGCCCCCCTTCCTCGTCGCGTTGCAATACGGATGCGAAAAGTTTGACAAGTTCGATCCGGCCAATCGGGCCACCTTGATAGAACCATGTTCCATCCCGACCTATAGACATGGGTATGTCGCCACAAATCTGCGGATGACGTCCCGTGGCCGGTTTTCCGGCCCGCAGACGGGTCCAAAGCTTTTCAGCGAGATCGACGGTTTTTTCGTTTTTGCTCATGCTATACACTTGAGTCCGGAACCAAAAGATTGCGCACCTGTTTTACGCTGATACCATCCTTTTTGGGTAACCGGCATCCATTACCGGCACAACAGAGGAAGCAAAGTTTCCTGTCATGACAAACGCGCCACGTTTTCCCGAAGAAATGGGTCTTTCACAAGACAGCAGCCTTGAACGCGACGCAGCGCGACTTGACGCCTGTGTTGGCCGTCTGGACGAAGCCCGCAAGATGGTTTCATCTGTTATATTTGGGCAGAATGAAGCCGTAGAGCAAACACTTATCGGTATTTTATCTGGCGGCCACGTCCTGATGGTGGGTGCGCCCGGCCTTGGGAAATCATTACTGGCCCACACACTGGGCAAGGTGCTTGGCCTTCTGGACAAACGCGTTCAGTTCACACCCGACCTGATGCCTGCCGACATCCT
>CBIHMD010000098.1:0-7877 GCA_966210655.1 uncultured Thalassospira sp. | reverse complement strand
GGGCAAGTGCCTTGCGGTCGATTTTGCCAGACGGCAGCAAAGGAAGTGTTTCCACCCATTCAAGGCGAGTTGGAACGGCGGCGTCGGACAAATGGCGTGCCAGTTCGCTACGCACAGTTCCAATGTCAGGGCGTTTCGAAGGGCTTTCGTCCGGCAAAAGATAGCCGATCAGCTCGCCGCCATGATTGTTTTTGACATACAATACTGCACACTGTGCGATGCCGGACACGCGTGAAAGCTGGTATTCGATTTCCCCGATTTCGATACGTTGCCCGCGGATTTTGACCTGCTCGTCCGTGCGCCCGTGATAATAAAGTAGCTCGTCTTCGCCCCACGAAACCACATCACCACTGCGATAAAATATCTCATCACTGTCGCCGGTCGGGTCTTTGACAAACTTTTCGGCGGTCACGGCAGGCATATTGATATAGCCGTCATTAAGTCCGGTCCCGCCGATATAAAGCTCGCCGGGGATACCAAGCGGCACCCGCTTTCCGTTTTCGTCAAGTATCCGGACAAACGCCCCGTTGTCGACAGGGCCAAGAGGAGTGTTTCTGTTTTTGATGTCCTTTGGTATCCGATAGATTGCGACATGGATGGTGGCCTCGGTCGGGCCATAGCAGTTCCAGACATCGGCATTGTCGAAAACGGAATAAAGCCGTTTTACAAGCGGCAGTTGGACGACTTCGCCGCCAACGATCAGTCGACGCAATTTGAAATTACGATCTGCCGGAATGGTATCAATCACACTTTCATAAAATGACGGCACCGACATGAGATGGGTGACATGGTGTTGCACCACACCGTTCCAGAATTTATGTCCGTCACTGAGTATTGCATGGGTCATCAACCACATGCGATGACCCCGGATCAGCCCGACGCAGAATTGCAGCATCCACGGATCAAACCCGAGCGATGGGAAAAGTCCCATAATTTCAGGGTTACTGTTTTCATGTGATCCGATGCCGAATTGTGCAATAGCGACATCGATCTTGTCGGCAAGGGATTGGTGATGAACGGGAACCGGTTTTGGTTGCCCGGTTGAACCCGACGTATGGAAGACAAAGGCAATATCGTCACCGCAAATATCGGCACGGACATCTTCTAGGACGGTTCTGCCGTCAATGCCCGGCACAGCGTTGATATCCTTCACCGTGATGGTGGTGTTGGCGATCTCGCGCCATGCGTCGGCGCTGTCACTCAGAACCAGTTGGCAATTAAGATGATGGGTCATCGAGGCATTACGTGCGACCGGCTGCAACGGGTCGAGTTGGATGCAGACTGCCCCGCATTTCAAGATGCCGATCACAGCGGCAATTTGCTGCGCGCTCGGCGAAACATTCATGCCGACAAAGTCACCCGCGGCAATCCCGCTTTGGCACAGGTGATGCGCAACGGCATTGGCCATGTGCCCCAGCGTTGCAAAGGTGACTTCGTGGCCATCATCGGTGATCAGCGCGATATCGCCGGGGCGTGATGCAATGGCATGATCGATGCGTTCGGGAATAAACCATTCGGGAACCGGTCTTGTGAATGTCGGGCCGCTTTCAAGTTTGCGGATAACGGCA
The DNA here is from genome assembly GCA_966210655.1 of uncultured Thalassospira sp. Taxonomy (GTDB): domain Bacteria; phylum Pseudomonadota; class Alphaproteobacteria; order Rhodospirillales; family Thalassospiraceae; genus Thalassospira. The sequence continues at coordinate 6,309 of CBIHMD010000098.1, read as the reverse complement.
AGTTCGCCCGCCGGCGTGGCGGCTATGGCCGCAATTTCCTGTTCCGGATCGTCCAATGCACGTGACAGGAAATGACGGAAACGTTCGGCGATGCGGGTAACAGATTTAACGTCATGACAGCCGGTATCATATTGCCAGATGATTTCGGCTTCCTGCCGGTCGTGGCTGATGGCCTGCATCATATAGATCAGGCCAAGATCGCTGACCGGCCCGTTATAGATATTGACCCGGCGCGTATTGAGCCCGGCAAAGGATAAAGGTTCTGCCCCGTCCAGACTGTTGAAAAAGGCTCCGCCGCCCGACAAACCCCTGGCACCCAGCCGTGCCGCACGCATGCGCGGCGCGCCAAGGCGCATATGCCGGACATCGCGCCGCGCCCGGGCAAAGATGTCACGGGCTAGTTCGGAAAACCGCACATGTTTGCCCAAATCGGCATCGAAGGGCACGATATAGGAAAATGCCCCTGGCGTCTGGCGCTCAGACCGTCCCAACCGGTTCAGAAGCGGCATGGTGATGGTCGGGTGTTTGATATGGGTGATCTGACCAAGCAGGATGAAATAGGCGGCCATGACAATGGCGGTCGGCGATGTGCCGCAGGCCTTGGCCGTCTGGGTCAGTTTGGCAAGATCGTGCCCATCAAGCGTTTGTTCCAGCCGTGCCTGAACCAGCTTTCCAGACGGTTTGTCGGATGAAAACCGCGTGATGGCATGATCGTTTTCCAGACGTTCCTGCCAATAGGCAAGATCGCGTTGGAAGGCCGGTGTTTCGGGGTAGCTCGCATCGGCCGCGATAAAATCGCCATAGGACCCGAATGTGCTCTCGGGCACGGCGGTGCCGGTTTTAAGCGCGCTGTAAATTTCTGCTGTGCGCATTGCCATCAGATGGCCAGCATATCCATCACAGACCAGATGATGATACACCCGAACCCACCAGAAACGCCCCTTACCCAGTTGCAATAGACGGTGGTGGCAATGGTGCCCGTTTTCTGGATCAAGCGGACGGCGGCGGATTTCTTCGACTTCGTTATTGGCGATCAGAACCGGGTCATCGGCAAAACTTAAATCGATGACGCTGAAATCGGTTTTGCGGCAGGTGTCGGCGAAGAACTGGAAGGGATTGCCGCCTTCAGATCCAAAGCGCAGACGAAGGGCATCGTTTTCCTGATCGGTTTGGACGATGGCCTTGTGAAGGGCAGGAATATCAAGATCACCCTCGAACCGGATGACGCTGCAAATATTGTAATTTGCGCAATCATCCCCCTTGGCCCAGTCAAGCCATATGCTTGCCTGCGGCGTTGTAAGTGGTGCTCCCTGCCGTTCTGTCCCCGGCGCAAACGTGTCTGCTTGCTTGTGCAACGTCTGACCTTCCAAACGTTGTTATCGCCATATTGTGACAGGCCTGGTGTTCCTGTTCGCCAGGTTATTCACGCGACCGCATCACAATTGGCTGTTTCCCCCAACCATATCTGAAAGAATATGGCCGTGATCGGCCCTATTTTGCAAGAGACTGTCGTGAAAAATTGTATGTTAAATAAGTGAAAATGCAGCCGAAGATGGAAATCCTATCGGCCCCGAATTTCAAATGTCTTCATTAGAATCCGCTGAATACCTTCAGTGCCGCGACCAAACGTATAGTGTTGGATCGCCTGTACCTATTGATCGCCGGGGTTGGCAAAAAACCAGAAATCGGATCGCCAGATAGGCGAATTAACGGTCAGGATTGATCAACCCGGTCAATCTAGGACAAACTGGTCACGCGCGGCGCGTACGATTCGTGAAATGTGGTCGGCGACGGCGGCGACACTTCGTGTGTCTTTGGTGTCGGGATGAAGCAGCATCCAGTAATTCCGGATAAAGTGGATATCGGGTAACAGCCGGACCAGTTCCGGCATATTGCGCGCCGCGTAATCATGCAGGATGCCTATGCCGTGACCGTTGCGTACTGCTTCCATCTGGGCCACCACACTGCCGCATTCAAAACGCCGTTTCATCAGTTTGCCCAGACGTGCCGCGTAATCAAGGGCGCGGCTGTAAATCAGGTCTTCGATATGGGTGACAAACAGCCGGTCGGTCAGATCGCGTTCGGACCGGATCGCGCCATAGTTTTTGATGTAGCTTTGGGATGCATAGACGCTCAGCGTGTAGTCGGTCAGTTTTTTGATCACCAACCGCCCCTGTTTGGGGCGATCAAGGGTGATGGCGATGTCGGCTTCGCGTTGTGACAGGGAAAAGGTGCGCGGTAGCGGCACAAGCTGGATCACCAGATCAGGATGCCCTGCGGCAAAGCCCGCCAGTTCACGCGCCAGGAAATAGTTGCCAAGCCCGTCAGGGACACCAACACGCACGATCCCGGCAATGCCCTCTGCCCGACTGGGGAAGGCAGTGCCGACTTTAAGAAAGGCGGATTCAGCGGCTTCGGCAGCACCCATCAATGCCTTTCCGGCCTCGGTCAGTTCCGATCCGGTGGTACGCCGTTCGACAAGTTTGGTGCCAAGTTCCTGTTCAAGGGCGGTCAGTTGCCGGCCAACCGTGGCGTGGTTCAGGCCAAGCTGACGGGCCGCCGAAAGGATTTGCCCCTGACGTGCCACGGCCAGAAAGATGCGAATGCGGTCCCAATCCATGATCTATCGACTTTAAAAATTGCACATCGAATTTGCAATAATGGTAATTGATGTGCATCCATATGCATATCCATAATCGACCTGCTTTGCGGACGGTTTTTATGATCCGCGACAAAAGATCACCACGATTATCGGGAGAAGCCGAATGTCCAGCCAGATCACCCATTACATCAACGGCAAACGCGTCGCCGGGACTTCCGGCCGGACGGCTGCCGTGTTCAACCCGTCCACTGGTCAGCAGAGTGCGATGGTTGACCTTGCCTCCAAGGCCGAGGTCCGTGCCGCGGTTGAAAGTGCACGTGCGGTCAGTGCCGAATGGGCCAATACCACGCCGCTTCGTCGCGCCCGTATCCTCAATAAATTCCTTGGTATCCTTGAAAACCGTTCCGAAGAACTGGCAGCGGCGATCACGGCCGAGCATGGCAAGGTGCTTTCGGATGCGCTGGGTGAAGTCACCCGCGGGATCGAGGTTGTTGAATTTGCCACCGGCGCGCCGCAGCTTTTGAAAAGCGAGTTCACCGAGAATGTCGGCACCAAGGTCGATAGTCATTCTGTGCGTCAACCGCTTGGCATCGTTGCCGGGATTACGCCGTTCAACTTCCCGGCGATGGTGCCGATGTGGATGTTCCCGGTTGCGCTTGCATGCGGCAACTGTTTCATTCTGAAACCATCCGAACGTGATCCGTCTGCGTCGCTTCTGCTGGCGGAATGGCTGAGCGAAGCCGGTTTGCCGGACGGCGTTTTCAACGTTGTGCAGGGTGACAAGGAAGCGGTTGATGCGTTGCTGTTTGATCCGGATGTCAGCGCAATCAGCTTTGTCGGGTCGACCCCGATTGCGAAATACATCTATGAAACCGCAACCGCGCAGGGCAAACGTTGCCAGGCATTGGGTGGGGCGAAAAACCATATGATCGTGATGCCCGATGCCGATATGGATCAGGCGGTTGATGCCCTGATGGGGGCGGCTTATGGATCGGCTGGCGAACGTTGCATGGCGATTTCGGTTGCCGTTCCGGTGGGCAAGGCGACGGCCGATGCGCTGGTGGAAAAGCTTGTCCCGCGCATTAACGAGCTTCGCGTCGCACCGGGGACAGATCCGGCCGCAGAAATGGGGCCGCTTGTTACCGCACAGCACCGCGACAAGGTTGTCGGTTACATCAACAAGGGCGTTGAAGAAGGGGCGAAGCTGGTTGTTGATGGCCGCGACATTCGTTTGCAGGGCTATGAAGACGGCTATTTCGTTGGTGGCACCCTGTTTGACAATGTGACGCCCGACATGACGATCTATAAGGAAGAGATTTTCGGCCCGGTTCTGTCGATCGTGCGGACCGATGATTTTGAAACCGCAGCCGATCTTGTTGATAGTCACGAATATGGCAATGGTACCGCGATCTTTACCCGTGATGGCGATACGGCGCGTGAATTTGCCAACCGCACCCAGACCGGCATGGTCGGCATCAATGTGCCGATCCCGGTTCCGATGGCATTCCATTCATTTGGCGGCTGGAAGGCATCGCTGTTTGGCGATCATCACATGCATGGCATGGAAGGGGTGCGGTTCTATACCCGCCTTAAAACCATCACCTCGCGCTGGCCGACGGGCATTCGCAAGGGTGCCGAATTCGTCATGCCGACGATGAAGTGATTTTTATACAATCGTGAAGACTAAGGTGGCAGTCTCGATAGACTGCCACTTTTTTTTGATATGTCTTGCTTTACGCAAATGCTTCGCGACTGGTGGGAGAAAGGGCATTGGTCTCTTTATCAAGTTCCAGAATTCTGGAATGAAAACGTTCCAGAGAAGCACGGTGTCCGATACTGATCAGAATTGTGTCAGGCAGTTCTTCTTTCAGATAGCGATAGCAGAGGGTTTCCGCGTCTTCATCAAGTGCGGATGTGCTTTCATCAAGGAAGAGAATTTTCGGTTTTCGTAATACGGCGCGCACAAAGGAGCATCGCTGCTGTTCGCCAATGCTGAGTTTCTTTGACCAGTCGGTTTCGCTATCGAGCTGTTCGATCAGGTGTCCCAGTTCAAACCGTTGCAAGGCATGCGATAAAGCCGGATCATTGTCGGCATCAGCAATTTGCGGATACCAGAGAATATCGCGCAGCCTTCCAAGCGGAAAATAGGGTTTCTGGGCCAGGATAAGAGCGTTTTCGGTGTCGTAAGCCGCACTTCCTGAGGCGTGTTTCCACAAGCCGCAAACAGCACGGATCATTGTGGATTTCCCAAAGCCGGATGGCGCACGGATAAGAAGGCTATCCCCCGGTGTCAGTTGCAGGGAAAAATCGCGCAGAAGCGTTTTTCCGCCATCGGGGAGCCACAGGTTAAGTTTCTTGATCTCGAAAGCATGTGGTTGATGGCGGATATTGATGCCGGAATTGGACGAAAGGGCATCGAGCCTGTTCTGGAAGCCGGTTAATCGGTCGACGACAGATTTCCATTCGGCAATTTGCGGGAAGACCCGGACAAGATATGCCATGGCTTCGTGAACTTCGCCGAAGGCGGCGCTGATCTGGGTCAGCCGACCAAGGGGAAATGCCCCGGCAAAGAATTGAGGTGCCATGATGAACATTGGGATCACGGTGGCCGTGCGCATGTAGAATGTGGAATAGCCAAGCACGATTTTCTGTTTTTTGACCAGTTCCCAGAAGTTCTGAAGGGCGGCCTCCAATCGTGATGTGAAGGTGCGCATTTCGGCTTTTTCGCCACGATATTGCGCAATTGATTCCGCATGTTCGCGAAGGCGCATCAGGGAAAACCGGAAATCAGCTTCGCGGCGTTGCTGCAGGAAATTAAGCCCGGGAAGGGCACGTCCCAGCCAGAATGCACCACCCGTCCCGGCAATCGAGTAAAGCAATGCAACCCAGACCAGTAGTCCGGGGATTACCAGACTTTCGGTTCCGAATGGTATCGTGACGAGGCCGGATGCGTTCCATAAAATATTGAGGAAAGAGAAGAGCGACACCAAAGCCGTCATCAGCCCTAGCCCCAGTTTGAGCGAGATGACGATGAACATGTCGATATCATCGGCAACCCGTTGATCCGGGTTGTCTGTTTCCGGAGAGTCCAGTTGCAAAAGAAGGTATCGTTGATCCTTCAGCCAATCCTGAAGCGTGTTTGTGATTGACCAGCGCAGCCACCGGATCGTCAGTTTTTGTTGAAAGTGAAAAGCTGCGACCGTGAAGGTCGTGAGGGCGATTTGTAACAGGATGAACTGGCCGCCACTGATCAGGAAGGCGTCGTAATCCAGAGCTTGCAGGGCGTTATAAAAGTTCAGATTCCAGAAATTGTTCAGGATGTTGACCCCGACAAGCCCAAGATTCATGAGGATGGTCGCAGCCAGTAACAACAGAGCAGGGACTTTTTCAGGCGATGTCCAGAAAGGGCGCGCAAGTCGCCAGAAGCCCTGCAAAGTATTCATGATGCCTCAACTGATCGGGATAAATCAGATTGAGTTTATAGAGGCAGCTCGTTATGGTCGCAATGCTAATAATACTGATTGGCGTTCTCATTTTTTAGCAGGGGGCTTGCTATGGAATTACCAGACTGGCTTTGCCAAACATGGCCCCCCATCCGTCAAGTCATTCGGACAGATCATTGCGGCTTTTCTTCCGTCAGGCTGCAGCAGCTTCCACGGGAAGAAATCCTGTTTCCGATGCTTGATCGGTTCGCCTCTGTCTATCCG
>CBIHMD010000097.1:0-7921 GCA_966210655.1 uncultured Thalassospira sp. | reverse complement strand
GGTGCACACGCTATTGGCGACGCATCGCGCATGATCATGCTTGGTGATGCCGACGTCATGGTTGCCGGTGGTGCAGAGGCTGCCGTTTGCCGATTGGGTATGGCTGGCTTCGCCGCTGCACGGGCATTGTCGACCAGTTATAACGACACCCCGACCGAAGCATCGCGCCCCTGGGATCAGGGCCGTGACGGTTTCGTCATGGGCGAGGGTGCAGGCTGTGTTGTTCTTGAAGAATATGAGCATGCCAAGGCGCGCGGTGCGAGAATTTATGCCGAAGTCGCCGGTTATGGCATGTCGGGCGACGCTTACCACATCACGGCACCAGCCGAGGATGGCAATGGCGGTTTCCGTTCTATGCGCAATGCGCTTCGCAATGCGGGCATCAACCCGGAAGACGTGGATTATGTGAATGCTCATGGCACGTCGACTCCGTTGGGTGATGAAATCGAACTGGGTGCGGTAAAACGTCTATTTGGGGATTCGGTATCGAAACTTTCGATGTCCTCGACCAAATCGGCAACTGGCCATCTTCTTGGTGCCGCAGGTGCGATTGAGGCGGTGTTCTCGATCCTTGCAATCCATGAAGGTATTGTTCCGCCTACCCTTAACCTGCGGAATCCTTCCGAAGCCTGCCTTGGGATTGATCTGGTTCCGCTGGAAGCGAAGAAACGCAAGGTCAATGTTGCCCTGTCGAACTCGTTCGGCTTCGGCGGTACCAATGCTTCGCTGGTCTTCAAAGGCGTTTAAGACAGCAGATCCAACCTGACAGAGGGAAACCCCTTGAAGCGTTTTCTGCTTGTTCTTGGCTTTTTATGTATCACCGCCGCTCTCACCATTGGTGGGGCGGCGGTGTATGTTTATGTGCAGTATACATCGCCCAGCAAACTCGTGCAGGGCAGTGACATTGTCATCCCGCAGGGCACCGGTGTTCGCGGGATTGCAGACATATTCCGTCGTGAAAACATCATTCAGGAACCTCTTGTGTTTCTGCTTGGCGTGCGTATCGCCGGACTGGATCGTTCGTTGCGTGCTGGTGAATATCATTTCCCGGCACGGGTCAGCCCGAAGCAGGCGGCAGAAATTCTTGCTTCTGGTGAAACGGTAAGACGTTTTGTAACCATTCCCGAAGGCCTTCGGTCGAGCGAAATCGTCAATCGCATCAATCTTGTCGATGGTCTGACTGGTGAAATTTCCGACATCCCGCCCGACGGTATGCTGTTGCCCGAAACCTATCAATTCTCGTTTGGCGATACGAAACAAAGCATTATTGATCGCATGACTGCGGCGCACGATGCGCTGGTGGCGCAATTATGGCCAGGGCGAGAGGCTAATCTGCCGTTTGATACCATCGAAGAAGCCATTGTTCTGGCATCAATCGTCGAGCGGGAAACCGGTGTTGCTGCCGAACGCCCACGTGTTGCGGGTGTATTCGTCAACCGATTGCGGATGAATATGCGGTTGCAATCAGACCCGACAGTCGCCTATGCGGTCAGCCCGGAAGAACCACTTGATCGCGCATTGACTCGTGCCGATCTCAAATTTGATAGCCCCTATAACACCTATGTTTCATCGGGATTGCCACCTGGACCGATTACCAATCCCGGCCGGGACGCGATCTATGCCGTTTTGCATCCCGCCGAAACTGATGAAGTTTATTTCGTCGCGGACGGTACAGGCGGCCATGCCTTTGCCCGGACTTTGAATGAGCATAACCGTAACGTCGCGCGGTGGCGTCGTATCCGAGATAGCCAATAAGGTAACTTGGCTATAATCCCCTGTTACTGACGGGGATGCGCATGTTTGGACAGTGATGCAAGTCTTCGGCTGGTCTCATTTTTCGAAGCCTTGCGCGGAATGCGCGATGCCGCCATGTCCAGCAGTGATTGCGGCACCATCTTCAAAACGCCAATCAGAATATTCATTTGCCAGGGGAACGCGATCATTCCCTTGTTCTTCGACAGACCTTTATCGATCTTGGTGGCGGCTTTATCTGCCTGCATGAAGAAAGGCATCGGGAAGTCGTTGGCATCGGTGATGCGGCTTTTGACAAACCCCGGACAAATCACATTGACCTTGATCCCGAGCGGTGCGAGGGCACCGCGCAATCCTTCGCCATAGGTTCTTACAGCCGCTTTGCTGGCACAGTAGGCCGGTGCAGATGGCAGTCCACGCCATGATGCCTGCGACGAAACCAGTGCGATCTGACCGTGCCCGCGTGCGGACATGAAGGCGATGGCAGGATCGATTGTATTTAGAACACCTGCAACATTGGTTGCAAAAATATCACGTACCTGATCGGGGTCTTCACCCTCTCTGCCGGTTCCGGCCGAAATACCCGCATTGGCGACAATCAGGCTCAGCGGTGTGATCTGATCACATTTAGTAACATATTCCGCCATCGTTTCGCGCTCGGTTACATCAAGCACATCGGCAAATACGTTTGCCCCCGCTGCGCGGCATTCATTTTCGATCAGTTTCAAACGTGTCTGGTCGCGGCCGCTGATAAACAGGGTGACCCCGGTGCGGGCATAATGACAGGCAAGGGCTGCCCCGATGCCCGAGCTGGCACCGGTAATCAGGATGGCGTGGTATTGCAGTGACATGGTTGCTCGTGATCCTGTTGGATGTGTTCCGGATTGTTTGAGCGGAACATGAGACAGCATTAGGGCAGCATTATGAAATGCGGGCAATAACTGTCTGTCTTGATGATCTATCATCAGACGACAATCCCTTGGCGCGCCGGGGCACAACCGTTATAAACGGGCAACCGACAATTCAGACTGGATCAAGAATATGACCGTATCAAGCATGACCGGGTTCGCCCGCACCGACGGCGGTGCAGAAGGCTTTGGCTGGACCTGGGAGCTTCGCAGTGTCAATGGCAAGGGATTGGACGTTCGGACGCGCCTTAATGGCGGTTTTGAACGTCTGGAGTCTGCTGTAAGAGAAGCAGTCTCCAAACGGTTCAAACGGGGCAATATGGGGGTCACGTTAAATGTTGTCCGTCCCGGGGAAACCAGTGCCTATCGCATTAACCGCGATCTGCTTACCGAACTGGTTACACTGGCCGAGGAATTTGACCGCGCCAGCAGCCTTTCGGCTGGTACGATTGCCGATCTGATGAATGTGCGTGGCGTTCTTGAAGCGGTCGAACAGCAGGAAGACGACGACAGTCGCGAAAACCTGGATACAGCGATCCTTAAAAGCTTTGCCGAGGCGCTTGATCAGATGGCAGCACATCGTGCCGAAGAAGGCGCGAAGCTTGACGAAATGCTGCGTGGTCATATTGATCGTATCGAGGAAACTGTCCTGAGTGCTGAAAATTGTGCGTCCGTTCGAAGTGACGCGATCAAGGCCAAGCTCAAGCGTCAGATCGATGAACTGATGGAAACAGGCAAGTTCGATCCCGAACGGCTTCATCAGGAAGCGGCTTTACTTGCGACCAAGGCGGATGTCCGGGAGGAAATCGACCGGCTGAAGGCGCATATCGTTGCCGCCCGCGACATGATCCAAAAAGGCGGAGCAATTGGCCGCAAACTTGATTTCCAATGTCAGGAATTCAATCGTGAAGCCAATACGCTGTGTTCCAAGGCGAATGATATCGAACTGACCAATTGCGGTATGGAGCTTAAGGTCATTATCGATCAGCTGCGCGAGCAGGTTCAGAACGTTGAATAAGGATAAACCGATGACGGATCAGGCAAAACGTCGTGGTGTGATGCTGGTATTCTGTGCCCCTTCAGGAGCAGGGAAAACCACAATCACGCGTCAGCTTCTGGAAAAAGACAGCCAGATTTCGCTTTCGGTTTCTGCGACAACACGTGCAGCGCGTCCGGGCGAGGAAGAGGGTATTCACTACTTTTTCAAATCCGTCGACGCGTTCAAGCATATGATTGCCGATGACGAATTGCTGGAGTGGGCCGAAGTGTTTGGCAATTATTATGGTACGCCAAGTGCCCCGGTCGAAAAGGCGCTTTCCGAAGGCCACGACGTTCTGTTTGACATTGATTGGCCAGGTGCACGGCAAATACGCGAGAAGGGTGGAGATGTTGTTGTTTCTGTCTTCATCCTGCCGCCCTCGTCCGCCGAGCTTGAACGTCGTCTTCGTGACCGCGGACAGGATGCCGATGACGTGATCATGAAGCGTATGGCAAAAGCCGGTGCCGAAATCAGCCATTGGGAAGAATTTGATTACGTGCTGATAAATGATGATCTTGAGCGGTGTCTTGCCGACGTTCAGCACATCATCGGGGCAGAACGGGTTAAACGCCAACGCCAGTCGCAATTGCCGGGGTTCGTTAAAAAGCTTCTGACAGATTGATCAATGAAATGGCCGTGTGTTCAGGTGGTCATTTCGTCGTGAACGAGTGTCAGCCGGACAAAATCGGTGACGCTTAGTTCCTCGGCGCGTACCGTTTCCGTGATTTGTGCACGTTCCAATAATATTCGGACATCAACATTCAGTGTTTTCAAGCTGGCGCGCAGCATTTTGCGTCTTTGACCGAAGGCTGCCTGCGTGATCTTGCCAAGACTGGTCAGATTAACAACTGTTCCACGGTCCGTTTTTGGGCGTAGCTGAACAACCGCCGATGTTACCTTTGGCGGTGGGGTAAACGCACTGCGATGTACGTCAAACAGAATCTGGCAGTCACATAAATACTGGCACAGGACCGAAAGGCGGCCATAGGCCTTGCTTTTTGGGGCGGCGACCACGCGCTCTGCGACTTCTTTCTGGAACATCAAAGTCAGACTGGCAAACTGATCAATCTGCATCAGCCAGCCCAGCAAGAGCTGTGTCCCTACGTTATAGGGAAGGTTGGCGACAATCTTTCGCGGGGCCGGGCCAAGTGACGTGACATCAACGTCAAGCGCATCGCCATCGATTACATGAAGCGCACCCGGATAATGATTGCTGATTTGTTCAAGGACGGGCAGGCATCGGGGATCACGTTCGATAATTGTCAGGTTCTTTGTGCCATGATAAAGCAAAGCCCGTGTCAGGCCGCCCGGACCGGGACCGATTTCAATTACGGTTGCGTCATCTAGTGGTGCAGCCGCGCGTGCGATCCGCCCGGTCAGGTTGAGATCAAAAAGAAAATTCTGGCCAAACTTCTTTTGTGCCGACAGACCATGCGTTGCAATGACGTCGCGCAAGGGCGGGAGCCCATCATTGGCAAGGCTGGCGGTTTCATTTTTCTGGTCTGACACGATGTCAGGCTCCTTGTGAGGCGGCGTTGCTGGCTTCTCGTTTACGTGCCATGTTAGCCGCCATTTTGATGGCTGCGATCAGGCTGTCCGGTCGTGCGATGCCTTTACCTGCAATATCAAGAGCCGTTCCATGATCCGGGGACGTTCTGATGAAGGGCAATCCAAGCGTGACGTTCACACCACCATGGAAATCAAGCGTTTTGACGGGGATCAGGGCCTGATCGTGATAGGGGCATAGGGCGACATCGTAGTTTGCACGTGCTTCGGCATGGAACATGGTGTCCGCAGGCAAAGGGCCGATGACATCAAAACCCTCATCCTGCAATGCCATTATGGCAGGGCGCATGATCCTGATTTCCTCGTTACCCATGGATCCGTCTTCACCGGCATGCGGATTTAATCCGGCAATAGCAAGTCGGGGTCTTTTCAGGCCAAAATCCTGTTGCAGTGCTTTGGCAGTGATACGCACCAATTGCTGGATCAATTCGCCTGTCAGTTGCTTTGGAACCTCGGCAAGGGCGATATGGATCGTCATCGGTACGACGCGCAATTGGCTGTTTGCCAGCATCATGACCGGGATCGTGTCTGGCCCGGAAAGTTCTGCCAGAAATTCGGTGTGACCGGGATGTTTAAAGCCGGCCTGATAAAGCGCACTTTTCTGGATCGGGTTTGTCACCACAGCAGCTGATTTTCCCGAACGGGTCAGATTAACGGCATGAGTAATGCTGTCTATGACAACAGACGCGGTTTTGCTGGATGTCGTTCCTGGTTTGATATCCTGAGCGCTACCGGGAATTTCAAAAACCGGAAGGACGTCCTCGAAGAACTTACTTGCTTGGCTGACTTCGCCTATCCCCTTGGTTCTTACCCGCAGTCCCAGACTTTCGATGGTTTGATCGATGATTGTCTTGGGACTTAGAATAAAAAACGGTGGCAGATTATGTTCTGCGCGCGCAAGCCACGCCTTGATGGCAAGCTCCGGGCCAATGCCGCCCGGTTCGCCCAGTGTCATTGCAATCGGCTTGATGTCGCTCATGGGCTTGCGTCCTTTCCGGGTCACATCCGGATATCGATAAACGCATTTCGGCGCAATTCACGCAACTTGCGGCGCGCGAGAATTTCAAGGCGTTCCATTTCAAGGCGTTGGCGTATGCTTTCGCGGTCCGGAAGCGTACTTTCTTCGGTCTTATCGCAGACCATGACAAGGAGCGCACCACCATCAACCTTGATCAGATCGGAAATGCCCCCCTTGTCGAGGTTTGCAACGGCATTTCTTACCGGACCTGCCAAGTCATTTGGGGAAATGCCTTCTGTCATTCCGCTCATGTCCGAGCCGAGGTCAACTGCAACATTGGCCAGAGACTGGCAACTGTCAGCGGTTTCTTTGGCGTTTTGCAGGATACCAAGTTTGGTATTTACCTCGTCCTGAGGGGTGTTCGCAGCAATCGGAACAAACAGCTGGTAAAGATCAAGCCGGACATCTGTCAGGGCGTTAGCATCCCCCCGGCGACGATCAACCAGTTTCAGGATGTAATACCCGCGTATGGTTCTGATCGGATCACTAACGTCACCCGGCTGCATCTGGTTAATGGCCTGTTGCAATTCTCCGGCCATTTCACCGGAGTAAAGCCAGCCAAGGTTGCCGCCGTTTGCGGCGCTGGAGCTTGCCGAGAATTGCCTTGCCAGACCACCAAAGTTGGCACCTTGTTCAAGGGCCTGGATTACCTCGCGGGCATTCTGGTAAACTTTGGTTTCATCCTGCGGGTTGTCGACAGGCAGGAAAATCTCCTGAACATTATTTCGCGGCTTGCCCTGATTGCTGCGGATACGTTCGAGATTGTCATCAATTTCGGTATCGGAAATCTGGATTTCGCGACGCATTGAACCCAAAAGTTTCTGCCATCCAATTTGCGGGCGAATCTGGTTTTTGATCGTTTCCGGTGCGATACCATTCTGCGCCAAAAACTGATCCAGTCCCCCCGGCGGTAATCCGGAGTTTTGCTCAATCAGGTTCTTTGCCCGATCAACATCCGCTTCAGTTACCTCAAAACCACGACGTTCCGATTCCTGCAGTTGCAGTTTCTCGTTGATCAGCTGCTGCAGAATTTGAGGGGCCATTTCCTGGCTGCGCTGCGGGCTCATCGGGATGTTGGAAGAGGCGGCTACCAGCTTGATGCGTTCGACCAGATCGACCACCGAAATCGGGGCATCATTGACGACAGCTGCGACGCCTATTGTGCTTTGGGCGCGCGCTGTCGAAATTGAAACAACTGCAAAAAGCACAACAGCAATTGCTGCGACGAAATGAGAAAGTCTGGTGATATGCAAAGCTATACTGCCTTATAATCCGGCTGCTGACGCAAATTCGCCAAGTGTTTTGAATACCAGCCGGAAAAGAATCTCATCCGACTGACCAAGGTCCTGATCTTCGTAGAACGTTCTTCTGACCTGCCCGTCAAACACGAAGCATTCGTCTTCGTAAACAAAGCCGAAACCGTATTCAAGGGGGTCGTTCTGATCAAGATCATAGCGACTATATGCCACTCCCGACCAGAATTCGCTGAATTGGCGCTCTGCCCGGAAGTAAACCTCTTCACGTTGCCCGAACTCGTCGGTACCGGCATCCTCGGCAAAGTGAACATAATCAAGATTAAGACGCAAAATTTCTTTGGTCCCAACACCAGCCGATACCTGGTTTCGGCGTGTCGAGAAA
>CBIHMD010000096.1:0-7987 GCA_966210655.1 uncultured Thalassospira sp. | reverse complement strand
CCGATGGCCGGCAGAACCAGGGCGCTTTTTGAATGGGTGCGCGAACTCGGTCATGACCTTGATCTGGACATCGCATGGAAGGCAACGGGGGGCTGTTGCGATGGCAACAATCTGGCCGAGGCCGGATTACCCAATATCGATACCCTTGGTGTGCGCGGCGGCCTGATCCATTCCGATCAGGAATTTGTAAAGCTCGACAGCTTGATCGAACGGGCAAAACTTTCGGCCCTGATCCTGATGAAAGCCGGTTCGGGTGATTTACCCGACGCATTAAAAAAGACGGAGATATAAAATAATGATGCGTGTCCGCCCCGCCCGTATGAGCGACCTTGACCGGCTGGTTGATCTGGCATCCTCGGCCAGCAAGGGGTTAACCACCCTTCCGGCCAATCGTGACGTGCTTGAAGCCCGCATTACAGAAAGCATCGAGGCTTTTGGCACCGATGCAGACGGCCCCGGTGGCGAAAGCTATTTCATGGTTCTCGAAGATACCGCCAACGGCAAGGTCGCGGGCACCTGCGCGATCTATGCCGGGGTCGGGTTATCAAAGGCCTTCTATAACTATAAAATCCTGAAACTGACGCAGTATTCGCATGAACTGAATGTCACGGTGACGTCCCGCCTGCTGACCCTTGTGAACGATTATCAGGGTGCGACCGAGGTCGGAACGCTTTACCTTGACCCCGATTATCGCAAGGACGGCAACGGACAGCTTCTCGCGCGGTCGCGATATTTGCTGATGGGGTGCTTCAAGGAACGGTTTTCGGAAATGGTCATGGCCGAAATGCGCGGCTGGCAGGATGAAAACGGCAAATCACCGCTTTGGGAAGCCTTGGGATCGCATTTCTTCAATATCCCGTTCCCCGATGCCGATTACATTTCCGGGGTGGGTAATAACCAGTTCATTGCCGATCTGATGCCGAAATATCCGATCTATATCGAAATGCTGCCCAAGGCAGCACAGGACGTAATTGGCAAAACCCATGATGAAACGCGACCGGCGCTGAACCTTTTGAAAAAGGAAGGTTTCCGGTTTTCAAATGCGGTCGATATTTTTGATGGCGGACCATGCGTTGATGTCCGGCTTGATGACATCCGTACCATCCGTCATTCCAAAATCGTCACCATCCGCAAAATTGTTGATCGCAGCCCGCCCATGGAACGCCATCTTGCCTGTACGCTGGAACTTTCCGGGTATCAGGCAAGCTGGCTTTATATGACGGTTGTGAATGGCACGCATGTCGATCTGGATCGCGATCAGGCCGAAATCCTTGGCCTGCGTGCGGGTGATCAGATCCGTTTTGTCACCGATTGAGCATCAGGAGCAGGCATCATGATAACCCAGAAATCAAATCCCGCCCTGTTCATCAATGGCACATGGCAAACCGGCAATGGCAAAGCGTTTCTCGCCGAAAACCCGGCCAATGGCGATATCATCTGGCAGGGTAATTCCGCCAGCCCCGATGATGTTAACACCGCGATCATGGTGGCACGAAATGCCTTTCCGGCATGGGCAAAACGCGACCTGAATGAACGGATTGAAATCCTTGAACGGTTTGCCGGGTTGCTCAACGATCACAAGGACGCACTGGCGCGCACCATCAGCCTTGATGCCGGAAAACCGCACTGGGAGGCCCTGACCGAAGTCGGCGCAATGGCCGGCAAAATCGCGATTTCGATCAAGGCCTATCATGATCGCACCGGCACCCGCCACGGCGATGCACCGGGCGGCGGACAGGCTATTTTGCGCCACAAACCCCATGGGGTTGTTGCTGTCTTTGGCCCCTATAATTTCCCCGGCCACTTGCCGAACGGCCATATCGTCCCGGCCCTTCTGGCGGGCAATTGCGTGGTGTTCAAACCATCCGAACTGACCCCGCTCGTCGCCGAGGAAACCGTAAAGCTCTGGCAACGGGCCGGATTACCGGGCGGGGTTCTGAACCTTGTGCAGGGCGAACGCGATACCGGTATTGCCTTGGCGCAGCATCCCGGCATTGACGGGTTGTTCTTTACCGGCAGTGTGCCAACCGGACGCCATTTGCATCGGGCCTTTGCCGGGCAGATGGACAAGATCCTGGCCCTCGAATTGGGCGGGAATAATCCGCTAGTGGTATGGGACGCCGCCGATCTCGATGCCGTCGCCCATCATACGGTCATGTCGGCCTTTATCACGGCGGGGCAGCGTTGCACGTGCGCGCGCCGCCTGATCGTGCCATCGGGCGCAAATGGCGATGCAATGATCGCTGCCATCAATGGCTATTGCGACAGGCTGATCGTTGGCGCACCGGATGATGATCCCGAACCCTTCATGGGGCCCGTGATTTCCAACCGGGCGGCCGATGGCCTTATCGCGGCACAGGCAAAACTTGTTGCCGATGGTGCCAAAATCATCCGCAAAATGACGCGCCCCGATCCTGCCCGCCCGTTCCTGACACCGGGTCTGATTGACGTGACCGATGTAAAGGACCGCGAGGACGAGGAACTGTTTGGCCCGATCCTGCAAATCATCCGGGTCGATCATTTTGACGACGCGATCCGTGAAGCCAACAATACCCGTTTTGGCCTTGCCGCCGGGTTGCTGTGCGATGATGCCGAACTTTGGCAACGCTTCATCCACGAAAGCCGGGCCGGGATTGTCAACTGGAACAAACAACTGACCGGCGCATCCAGTGCCGCCCCGTTTGGCGGCATCGGCGAAAGCGGCAACCACCGCCCGTCGGCCTATTACGCCGCCGATTATTGCGCATGGCCGGTCGCAACCCTTCAGACCGACAAACTGGTCGCCCCCGATGCCGCCCCCAAAGGAGTCCGCCCATGACCCGATACGCCATCGAAGCCAATTTTGACGGTCTGGTCGGCCCGACGCATAATTATGCCGGGTTAAGTTTTGGCAATGTCGCATCAACCAGCAACGCCAGCACCCATTCCGATCCGAAATCGGCCGCCCTTCAGGGCCTGACCAAGATGAAGGCCCTGCATGACATGGGCTTTGTGCAGGGCGTGTTGCCGCCTCATGAACGCCCGCATATCAAGACCCTGCGCGATGTTTTCGGGTTTGGCGGATCGGATGGTGATGTCCTGGCATCGGCCTGGAAAACCAATCCGAACCTTGTTCTGGCGGTATCATCGGCATCCCCGATGTGGACGGCCAATGCCGCAACCGTTTCGCCCGGCGGTGATACAGGCGATGGCAAGGTGCATTTCACCCCGGCCAATCTGTGCGCCATGTTCCACCGGTCGATCGAACATCCGGTGACGGGGCGCGCCCTTGCCGCGACATTCGCCGATCCTGATCATTTCACCCATCATGCCGCCCTGCGCGGCACCGACCATATGGGGGATGAGGGTGCGGCCAACCATACCCGTTTTTGTGACGATTATGGCGCGCGCGGGGTCGAATTTTTCGTTTATGGCCGCCACGCTTTTGATCCGGGCAAAACCCGGCCAAACCGTTATCCGGCACGCCAGACATTCGAAGCCAGCAGCGCGATTGCACGCCGTCATGGCCTGTCAGAAAATGGCGTTGTCTATGCGCAGCAGAACCCCAACCTGATTGATGCCGGGGTCTTTCATAATGACGTGATTTCGGTCGGCAATGCCAATGTGCTGTTCCATTACGAGGACGCCTTTGTCGATACGCCCGCCGTCATGAACGACATCCGGCGCAAAATGGACGGCATTGCCAACTTCACCAGTATCGAGGTGCCCAAAAATGCCGTGCCGCTTTCTGACGTGATCAAAAGCTACCTGTTCAATTCACAGCTTTTGCGTCTGCCGGAAAATGGCCAGATGATGCTGATCCTGCCGACCGAGGCCGAAGAAACCATATCGGTCCGCGATTACCTTTATGACCTGATCGGCAAGGGCAATACCCCAATCAGGCAGATCAAGTTTTTCGACCTGCGCCAAAGCATGCGCAATGGCGGCGGGCCTGCCTGTTTGCGGCTCCGCGTCGCCTTGACCGATGCCGAACTTGCTGCCACCAATCCGCAAAGCCTGATCAACGATCAACGCTTTGCCGAACTGACCGGCTGGGTCGAAAAACATTATCGTGACCGGCTAAGTGCGGATGATTTCCGCGATCCAAAGCTTCTGACCGAAGTCCGAACAGCGCTTGATGAACTCACACAGTTGCTTGACCTTGGCCCGATTTACGATTTTCAGCGGGAAGGATGATCTGCCCCGCATTCCCTGCCGTGCTGTCGGGTCGCTTCGAAATTTAATACCGGACCAACCATGGCAGAATAACCGGAACAACAAGCTTCACGCCCCACACAAAGTCCGGGAGACCCGCCATGTCGACCCTCTATGATACCGAACTCCTTAAAAGATCGGATGCAGCCAATATCCTGCATCCGGCATCCGTGGTTGCCGATGTGTCAAACAACGGTCCGGCCCGCATTTTTGTCGAGGGCAAGGGCGCGTTCATTACCGACACCGACGGCAACAGGATGCTGGACGGGGTTGGCGGGCTTTGGTGCATGAATATCGGCTATGGCCGGACCGGGATCGGCGATGCGATGAAGGCCGCATCCGATCAGATGGGCTATTTCCATACCTTTGCCGGGGCATCCAACCCGGCCCAGATCGAACTGGCAGAAAAGCTGATCGCCAGGATGCCTGATCACATCACCAAGGTCTTCTTCGGCAGTTCCGGGTCGGATGCCAACGACACATTGATGAAGATCGTCTGGTATTATAACGGGCTTCGCGGCAAGCCGGAAAAACGCAAGATCATCGCCCGCAAACAGGCCTATCACGGCACCACCATTGCCACCGCCAGCCTGACCGGGCTTGCATCATTTCATCGTAATTTCGGCCTGCCGATCCCCGAAGTCAAACACACCTCGCTTCCGCATTATTACCGCGAAGCCAAACCGGGCGAGACCGAGGAACAGTTTTCAGCCCGGCTTGCAAACGAGCTGGAAGACCTGATCATCGCCGAGGGCCCGGAAACGGTCGGTGCCTTCATTGCCGAACCGATCATGGGCGCTGGTGGTGTCATCACCCCGCCAAAGGGCTATTTCAAAGCCGTTCAGACGGTTCTGAAAAAGCACGATATCCTGTTCATCTGTGACGAGGTTGTTTGTGGCTATGGCCGTACCGGGCACTGGTTTGGTCATCAGCTTTATGACATTCGCCCCGATATGATCGCCACCGCCAAGGGCCTGACCAGCGGCTATTTCCCAATGTCGGCGGCCTTTATCAGCGATGATATCTGGAAAGTCCTGCGCGACGGGTCGGCAACCCTTGGCGCATTTGCCCATGGCTTTACCTATTCCGGCCATCCGGTCGGGGCGGCCGTGGCACTGGCGAACCTTGCGATTATCGAAGATGAAAATCTGGTCGCGAATTCCGCAGAAACCGGTGCCTATCTGCATGCGCAGCTTAACGATACCTTTGGCCATCATGCCCATATCGGCGAAGTCCGCGGTGTTGGCCTTCTGGGTGCCTTGCAACTGATGGCCGACCACGACACCAGAACCGGGTTCGATCTGAAACACAAGATCGCGGCGCGCTGTGCGGCGGCGATTGGCAATCATGGTGTAATTGTTCGACCACTTCCAACCGCCGACAGCCTGGCATTTTCCCCGCCCCTGACGCTCAACCGGGGCGAAGCCGATCAGATGGTCAATGCGATCAAAAAGGGCATTGATCAGGTAATGGGCGAACTGAGTGCCGAGGAACGCAAGGGTATGGCTGCCTGATTTCCGAAACGCCCCAAATCCTGCCCCACTTGCCCGACCGGAATACTGGTCGGGCCGTTTTTTTATGTGTAAGGTGGCGCAAACAAGATAACGGCGACCCCGATGATTAAGATCGACGAGATCAACCTTAAAATCCTGCGCGCCCTTCAGGCCAATGCAAAGCTGACCAATCTCGCCCTTTCAAAGCTGGTGGGACTAAGCCCTAGCCCGTGTCTTGACCGGGTCAAGAGGCTCGAAAAAGAAGCGGTGGTGAAACGCTATCGCGCGGTGCTTGATATCGAAAAAATCTGCCCGCATGTCCGGGTCTTTGCCGAAGTCACACTGACCGGCAAGACCGCCGCTGATTACAAACGGTTTGCCGACGCGGCCAAAACCATCCCCGAAGTCGTTGCCGCCTACCGGATTTCAGGACCGTATGATTATATGCTGTGCCTCGTCTGTCGCGATGTGCAGCATTATCATTCCCTGTCCGAAGACATGATCCACGGCAATCTTGGCATCACCAAATTCATCGGCCATGTCGCTTTGGCTCAGACCAAGGCATTCAAGGGCTATCCGGTTTAGGGTTTGAGGTCTTGGCTTCATCGACCACAAAGAAAACACCCAAAGAACATATTTCCTTTGTACTAGAAAATATGTGGTTATCTTTTTTGTGTGATTTGGATAGATCGCGCTTGCATCAAAGCCGTTTCCATATTACCCATCAAAGCAACGTGAAATACATTTATAAACACAAATTTTGTGTTATTTTCCGCCGTTTTGATTGATCGTCAGGAACGAGAATGCAGCCTAATCTGACCCACCTCCGCCAGCTTGAGGCCGAGAGTATTCACATTATCCGCGAAGTTGCAGCGTCGTTCGAACGGCCGGTGATGCTTTATTCCATCGGCAAGGATTCGTCGGTTTTGCTGCATCTGGCGCGCAAGGCATTTTACCCGGCCCCGCCGCCCTTCCCGTTGATGCATGTCGATACCACGTGGAAATTCCGCGAAATGATCGAATTTCGCGACAAGGTGGCGGCGGAATACGGGTTTGAGCTGATTGTTCATATCAATCAGGAAGGCGTTGATCAGGGCATTGGCCCGTTCACCCACGGATCAAGCCTGCATACTGACGTCATGAAAACCCAATCGCTGAAACAGGCGCTGAACAAATACAAGTTCGATGCAGCCTTTGGCGGTGCGCGCCGGGACGAGGAAAAGGCACGCGCGAAAGAACGCGTATTTTCTTTCCGCACCGAAACCCATCGCTGGGATCCGAAAAACCAGCGCCCGGAACTTTGGGATATCTATAACGCACGGATCAACAAGGGCGAAAGCATTCGCGCCTTCCCGATCTCGAACTGGACCGAGCTTGATATCTGGCAATATATCTATCTTGAACAGATCCCGATTGTGCCGCTGTATTATTCGGCAAAACGTCCGGTGGTTGAACGTGACGGTACGCTGATCATGGTCGATGACGACCGCATGCCGCTTCATCCCGGTGAAAAACCGGAAATGAGATCGGTGCGTTTCAGAACGCTTGGCTGCTATCCGCTGACCGGTGCGGTTGAGTCCGAGGCAACCACCCTGCCCGATATCATTCAGGAAATGCTGCTGACCCGTTCAAGTGAACGTCAGGGGCGTATGATTGACCACGACGAAGCCGGGTCGATGGAAAAGAAGAAGCAGGAAGGATACTTCTAATGGCGCATCAATCCGACCTGATTGCCGATGACATTCTCGGCTACCTGAAATCCCAGGAAGAAAAAAGCCTGCTGCGCTTCATCACGTGCGGCAGTGTCGATGATGGTAAATCAACCCTGATTGGCCGTCTGCTTTGGGATTCCAAAATGATCTTTGAAGATCAGTTGGCCGCCCTTGAATCCGATAGCCGCAAGGTCGGCACCCAGAATGGCGAAATTGATTTCGCCCTGCTGCTTGACGGGCTTCAGGCCGAACGCGAACAGGGCATCACGATTGATGTCGCCTATCGCTTCTTTTCGACCGACAAACGCAAATTCATCGTCGCCGACACCCCCGGCCACGAACAATATACCCGTAACATGGCAACCGGCGCCTCGACCGCCGATGTCGCCGTGATCCTGATTGATGCGCGCAAAGGGATTTTGACCCAGACACGCCGCCACAGCTTCATCACCTCGCTTTTGGGGATCAAGCATGTGGTACTGGCCGTGAACAAAATGGATCTGGTCGACTATGATCAGGCCGGGTTCGACACAATTGTTGCGGACTATAAAGAATTCGCCAAAGACCTTGGGTATAGCTCGATCATAC
>CBIHMD010000095.1:0-8013 GCA_966210655.1 uncultured Thalassospira sp. | reverse complement strand
CCTTTTCGAAGCTTTCTTCCAGCGTGCCTTTCATCAGGCCAAGCCAGTTGCGATAGACAACGACCTTGTCTTCGGCATCGACGGCGGCAACCGAATCCTCGCAATCCTGAATGGTGGTCAGGGCGGATTCCATGATCACATCACACACGCCCGCAGCATGGGTTTTGCCAATCGGGTGTGACGGATCAATGCGGATTTCAAGATGCAGACCATGATTGCGCAAAAGGACTTCGGAAAGCACGCCATCTTTCTCGTTATAGCCGATGAACTGCGATGGCTGTGCCAGCGATGTTTCGCTGCTGTCTGAAAGGGTGATCACCAGTGTCCACCAACCCGAGCCATCCTCGCGGACTTCGTATTTGGTGGCATCGGCATGTTTGCCATTGGCCAGCGGGATTGCCTGATCAAGGAATTTTGCGGCGTAGGCAACAACAGCGGCCCCGCGCTTGGCATTAAAACCTTTGGTCTTTTCCTTGCCATCGGCATCGTCGATGACATCCGTGCCATAGAGCGCATCATAAAGGCTGCCCCAGCGGGCATTGGCCGCATTCAGCGCGTAACGGGCATTCATCACCGGCACGACAAGCTGCGGACCGGCAACCCGGGCGATTTCCGGGTCGACATTGGTTGTCGAGATATAAAAATTCTCGCCTTCGGGCAGGAGGTAACCGATTTCGGTCAGAAATTCCTTGTAAGCCAGCGGATCGCGGGCCTGATCCTGACGGGACAGGTGCCATTCGTCGATTTTGGCCTGCAATTCATCGCGTTTGGCCAGAAGCGAACGGTTCCGGGGCCCAAGCTCGTTTACGAGCTTTTCGAACGATGCCCAGAACTGATCGGAGGAGACACCGGTGCCCGGGGTGATTTCGTTGGCAACCAGATCATGCAGAACGGTTGCAATCTTAAGGCCGCCTTTGGTGATACGTTGGGTCATGTTTCCTCTCGACAGGCTTGAAGTCTTTTGCAGGGCCGGATGTGACCGATGCATATGTTTGTCACAACATATGGGCTGTATGCGGGCAGGGTCCACAGCCGGTTTCACTCTTGTGGGATGTTTTCCGTATTGTGGAAACGATACCGAAAGATGCCAGTCGATGCCTGCCGGGCCGATATTGCTGCAAACCGCGGGTTTACTGTCTGCCTGTATTCTGATCGGGTTCGGAATCCGGTTCTATGCCGGTTTCATCGGACGCAGGATAATGAGCATCCCCGACCCGATCTGCGGCATGTGACGCGCTTCCGTCTTCTTCCTCGACGATATCATCGGTGATCGGGGACATTTCAAGTGCCATGGGCGTGGTGCGCGGTACAGCAACAAACTGGCCCTGTTCCTCGATCGAGATACGGCGACCGAAACCGGCACGATAGATCGCAAAACTGGCAACCAGTACCCCGACAATCGCAAACAGAACCGGCATGCCCCAGGGGCCAAAATGCCCGATGGCAAGGGATCCGATGATCGGCCCTGTTGCCGCGGTTGCACCATAAATGATCAGAAGTCCGCCCGATGCCGAAACGATTTGATCCGGTTCGAGATAGTCGTTCACGTAGGCCACCGACAGGCCATAGACCGGCATGATGAAAATGCCGATGATCGCCCCCCAGACAATCAGATTATTGCGGACGAGTTCGGGGGCGATAAGCGGAAAGACACCGCAAACCGCAAGGCCGATCAGAACGGCAATCATGACATACTGGCGCGGAACCATGTCCGACAGGCGACCGATAGGCCACTGCATGATCATGCCACCCAGAATGACGAATGCCATGAAATTGGCAACGTCGTTGGTGGCAAGTCCAAGACTGGACGCAAAGATCGGGCCGACACCATAAATTGCACCGGACAGAAAACCGCTACCCGCGGCCGCGACAAAGCCCAGCGGTGAAATGCTATACAATTTCCGGAACTTCATGCGCGCACTACTGACCGCGGCGGGCGGAGGTTGCCGGGTCAACGCGATTGGCACCAGCGACAGCGACAAAAGGACGGATGCAACGGTGAACAGCTCAAAACTGCCAATCGGTGAAACGTTCAAAAGAAGCTGTCCGATGGCGAGGCCCGCGAGCGATACCGTCATATAGGCCGCGATCATGCCGCCGCGCGATGTATTGTCGACCTGCTCGTTCAGCCAGCTTTCAATCACCAGATAAAGCGCCGAAACGCAAAGACCGGTCATGGCGCGGAACAAAGACCATGTGATCGGATCAACAAAGACCGCATGCAGCAAAGTGATAGCCGAACCGGTCGAAGCAAGGGCGGCAAATGTCCGGATATGCCCGACCCGGTTTACAAGCCCGGCCCCCCAGATGATCCCGCCGATGAAACCGGCATAATAGGAGGCCATGATGATACCGGTATAGATCGGCGCAAACCCCTCGGACGAGGCACGCAAAGCCAGCAACGAGGATTGCAACGAAGCCCCGGTGTTAAGCGTGAAAGCTGCAAACAATGTCGCAGACAGTGCAATGATCAATGCAACCGGCGAACGCGGCATCGGATCCTCTGGTGGTAATGGCGCTTGCAGGTGTTACCCTGCGCGATGGTCGGGAACCCTGTCAATCTTTACAAGGTGCTGATCTGAAAGGTTTTGCCGGTCTTTCAGGATATGTGATGGATCGAACGTTACGGCACATGCAATGTTCCGCAGAATTTCGAGCATTGCATTAAAGCCGAAGCCCTGCCGCGAACAGTACCGGTTTCGCGCAACTGCCATGTGAAAATGGGGTAAACTTGCACCGGTGAAGGTTACTTTTGATGAACAACCGGCTTGACCTTTGCCCCTTTGATGCGCTCTATGACTTGCAATTGGATACAATTTGCCAAAATCGGCCCTGTCAGGGGCAGTTTTTTGCGTTGATCGTCACTATTGGCCCGATCCGTACCCAAGTTCGGTATTTGCAAACCGACCGGTGCCCGGGTTCTGCAAGGGGAGGAAACCTTGAACATTCTTCGTACAATCGGCGCAATCGCGACCGGTATTGTTGCCCTGTCGGCGGTAAGTGCCGCCCAGGCAGAAACCCGTGTCACTTTCAAATCGGCCAAGGCCGCGTCATCCTATTACCAGATGGCCGCCCAGTTTGCCGAAGCGATCAAGACCGGTACAGACGGCGAAATCATCGTCACGGTCGAGGAAAGCCAGGGGTCGGTTCAGAACGTAATGGAGGCATCGGTTCGCCCGGGCAATTACGTGTTCACAAGCCCGCCTGCACTTGTTGGCCTTGCACAGGCAGGCAAGGGTGCCTTTGAAGGACGTCCGACCGAAAAGTTCAATGAAGTCCGGGCCCTGTTCCCGATTCCGTCGCTGACCATGCATTTTGTGATGCGTGCAGATGCCGGTGTGACGGACTTCGCCGGACTTGATGGCAAGACCATCCTTCTCGGTAAAGGATCGTTCGGGGCGAGCGAGGGTGAAAAGTACCTTGAACTGTTCGGTCTGACGGATAAGGTCAAATTGTCCGAAGCGGAACTTTCGAACGCCGTGGCCGCCCTTAAAAACGGGCAGATTGACGGTTTTGTCACCGCCGGTTCATGGCCCGCGCCAAACGTGATCGAGGCGGCGGCAGGCACGGATGTGAATATCCTGTCGCTTTCCGATGATCAGCTTGCGATGACCAAGCGCGATCTGACGGTGATCCCGGCCGGGACCTATAACGGGCAGAAGGATGATATCCGCACATCTTCGCTATCGGTGGTTGCCTATGCCACGACCCAGATGGATGATGAAACCGCCTATCAGTTGACCAAGACCTATTGGGATCAGAAATCTGCCATGAGCTCGAACGCGTCATGGTGGAAAGGTGTGACCCAGGAAATGCTGGCCAATATCCAGGGTAAAATTCACCCCGGCGCGCTTCGTTACTACGCCGAAGCCGGTTTCCCGGTGCGCGACGATCAGAATTGATTGCCGCCTTGAAATAATGTGATGACAGGCCCGGCCGCCACAGCCGGGCCGTTCTTTATCGGACGTATCAGGATTACGATGTCTGCTGTTTCCCGCCCTTTCTGGATTGCGCTTGGCGCGGTATCCATCTTTTTTCATCTTTGGCTGATTTTTTCGGGGCTTGTCCCAAATCTGGTCAGTCGGCCATTGCATATGGCTTTGGCGCTGCCGTGGGCGTTGGTATTTGTTGCCAAAACGCCGTGGCAGAAAATCAGCGGTCTGATCCTGACCGTGGTGGGGCTTGCGGCGTGTCTGTGGGTGGCGTTCAATCACAGCATGCTAGGCGATCAATACGGGTTTCTGGTCGGGAATTTGCAGATCGCGATATCATTTGCCTTGCTGGGCATCGTTCTTGAAATGGCTCGTCGTGCAATTGGCTGGCCGTTGCCGAGTGTTGCGGCGATTGCATTGTTATATGGTTTCTTTGGTGAATATATCCCCGGTGAATTTGGCCATGGCGGGCTTCCGATTGAAAGCATGCTGGGCACGCTGACCATTGCCGAGGGCGGCCTTTGGGGAAGCCTGACCGGGGTTTCGGTCAGCATCGTCGCGATATTTGTCATCTTTGGCGCGATTCTGAATGGCGGCGAGGCCGGGCAGGGCTTTATGAATGTAGCCGGTGCGGCAGCCGGACGGCTGCGCGGTGGGGCGGCCAAGGTTTCGGTGATTTCGTCGGCCCTGTTTGGATCGATTTCGGGTTCTGCGTCGGCCAATGTGGCATCGACGGGGGCGATCACCCTTCCGGCCATGACCAAGCTTGGCTATCCCAAAAGACTGGCCGCCGCAGTCGAGGCGGTGGCATCGTCTGGCGGGCAGATCATGCCGCCATTGATGGGGGCGGGGGCGTTTGTCATGGTCGAGCTGACCGGGCGGCCCTATGTCGAGATCATGGTGGCCGCCATTTTGCCCGCGATCCTTTATTTTCTGGCGGTCTGGGTCGGGATCAATGCCTTTGCGCTGCGCTATGATCTTCCGGGCGTGCCGGAAAAAGACCGGCCTGATACGCGTGCGGTGATTGTGACGTCTGCCTTCTTCCTTGTGCCGTTTGCGATCCTGCTTTGGGGCATGTTCGGGGGCGGTTACACACCGCAATATGCCGCCTGCCTTGCAATGATTGCTGGTGCGGCCCTGCTGTTTTTCGATGGCAATTTGCAATTCAGCCTGGCCCGGACGGGTGAAAGATTTACCGAGGTCTGCCTGAGTGCCGGGCGGCAGGTTTCGATGATTGCCGCGATTATTCTGTGTGCATCAATTGTGATCGGTGTTCTTGGATTGACCGGGCTTGGCGTAAAGATCACGTCGCTTCTGCTGTCGGGATCGGGCGGGATGCTTTGGCCTGCCTTGCTTCTGACGGCGATTGCGTGTCTGATCCTTGGCATGGAAGTGCCGACGACGGCGGCTTATGTGATCTGCGTTTCGGTGGCGGGACCGGCATTGACCGAGCTTGGGCTTGATCCGTTGCAGGCGCATCTTTTCGTGTTCTGGTTTGCCCTGCTGTCGACGATTACGCCGCCGGTTTGTGGTGCGGTGTTCATTGCCGCGGGCATGGTCGAGGAAAACTGGCTTAAAGTTGCCGGAACGGCCATGGCGCTGGGGATTGGTCTTTATATCGTGCCGCTTGCGATGATCGCGAACGGGTCACTGATTGATCTTGCGGCCAATCCGGTTTGGGCGATTGCGGCGGCACTTAAGGTGGCGATTGGTCTGACGGCAATTTCATACGGGATTATCTCGCCGCGACATATTGCGGTTCGCGCAGGGCTTGTCGCGGTTGGATTGCTTGCGATTTTTGTTATCGGCATATAACGAAAAACGGGCCGACATTTTGTGTCGGCCCGTAAAAGATCAAATATCAGGATAGGTTTTTAAACCCGGCCACTGCGCGGTCCGGCAAAGAACCATATGATCAGGCCAACAACCGGAAGCACAAGGATCAGGATCGTCCAGATGATTTTCGAGCCGGTGCTGGCACCGCTGCCCATGACATTGATGATGGCCCAGATATCGGCAATCAGAATGATCAGTCCGAGAATTCCACCATATTCCATAACCCAACCTCATTTTTCTGTGTCAGCAGACAGAAAGGCTGTCGGCTGTTCTTGAAAATCAAACGATTGGCAAGGGAAGTTGTTCCCGCGGACTATTTTACGACCAAATGGGGAAATTACCTAGACGACTTGTCCGGCGGACCATCCCGATGACCAGGCCCACTGGAAATTGAAGCCGCCCAGATGGCCGGTAACATCGACGACTTCGCCGATGAAATAAAGACCGGGGACATCGCGACATTCCATGGTTTTTGATGACAGTGCGTTGGTGTCGACCCCGCCCAATGTGACCTCGGCGGTGCGATAACCTTCTGATCCTTGCGGCAATACCGACCATTGATTGACATCGGTTGCGAGCGCACGAAGCGCCTTGTCCCCGGTTTCGCCAATCGGGCGATCCAGCCCGTGGCGGGCGGTGATCATCTGGGCCAGACGGTTTGGCAGAATGCGCGACAGCACATTGTGCACGGCCTGTTTCGGGCTTTCGGCCTTGGCCGATTTCAGAAGATCAAAGGCATCCTCTTCGGGGTTCAGGTTGACCGTGATGGCATCACCTTCGTCCCAATAGGACGAAATCTGCAAGATCGACGGGCCGCTTAGTCCGCGGTGGGTGAACAGCAATCCTTCACGGAACTGCTTTTTGTTGCACTGGACAACCGCATCGACCGAAATGCCCGAAAGCTGGCCCAGATCGGCCCGCATATCCGGATCGAAGGTGAGCGGCACAAGGGCGGCACGGGTCGGAACGATATCGATGCCAAACTGTCGGGCAATCTGATAACCAAAGCCGGTCGCCCCGATTTTGGGAATCGAAAGGCCGCCGCAGGCCACGACAAGCGACTGGCAGGTCCATTGTGCGCCAGTGCGTGTGGTGACATCGAACCCGGCATCATCGCGGCGGATGATGTTGCTGATTTCGGTGTTCAGGCGAAGCTCGACATTGGCCACGTCACATTCATCAAGCAGCATGTCGATGATCTGGAACGAGGATTCATCGCAGAAAAGCTGGCCGAGCGTTTTTTCATGCCACGCGATATCATAACGGTTGACCAAATCGATGAAGTCAAACTGGGTATAGCGTTTAAGGGCCGAAACACAGAAACGCTTGTTTTGTGAAATGAAATTTTCCGGGCTGGCATGCAGATTGGTGAAGTTGCAACGGCCGCCGCCGGAAATCCGGATTTTTTCGGCCGGTTTTGCCGAATGATCGACAATTACAACCGAACGGCCGCGCTTTCCGGCTTCGATTGCACACATAAGGCCGGCGGCACCGGCACCAATCACAAGGACATCAATCTTCTTCACGCAGCAGGCCAATCTTTCGGGGAAAACGACCTGCCTTATACGGATAAATTAGCCTGCTGTCAGCGCCAGATCCGGGCTGATGCCGTATTCGATCATCAGTATCTGTGCAACTTTTCAAAAATGTATGTTTTGACGATGGCATTATGCCGTTACTCTTCGGCAGCAATGAAAAAACTTTAAAAATGCAGGGAAGCAGCAGGAAATGACGTTTCGTTTCGAACGGATTGCCGCCGGGATCATCATGACGATGACCATATTGGTTACAACACCGGTCATGGCACAGGAAAGCATGGGGGCTGCGCCTGCGGCATCGGAAACGACATCGGAAAATACCCTTCCGCCAATTGATTACCGCACGCTTGAACCCGGCGAACGCACCAATATGCCGCCGCTGATGGAACGTTATGTTCTTGACGAGCTAAAGGCATTGCGCACCGAAATGCAGGGGATGCGCGCCGAATTGCTGCGCGAGGTCGTCAACCGGCAGCTTGAAGCCATCGACAAGGCGATTTCCTATTCCTCGAACACTGTGACCTATTTCTTCTATTTCGTGGCCGCAGTCGGTGCGCTTTTGACCATGCTGGGCTGGCAGTCGCTGCGGGAGCTTAAATCAAGTGTGCGTAACCTTGCCGATACGGAATTGCGTCGCCTGTCCGAGGAATTTGAAACACGCCTGAGCGCGCTTGAAGAAGAACTGCGTCAGAAAAGCATGGTGATCA
>CBIHMD010000094.1:0-8037 GCA_966210655.1 uncultured Thalassospira sp. | reverse complement strand
GCATTTCCTCGCCATGGATTTTGTAGTCGATCACATCTGCCATCGGGGCGTCTCCCTCTTCGGGCTTTGGTTAAATCCGTCGTCATTGATCAAGTTCAGCACGACCACCCGGTGATCGCAACCAAAAGGGGCGAAATTTCGTCTCCTGTCATCGCAACAACACCAAGCACTTGTAAAAACACCCAAATCGCACGAGGATGAGGTGATCAAGGGCAAGCCGGAGCACCCGGTGAACACCAGATCAGGGTCAAGGCATCTTCGTCGCGTTTTCTGGCTGCTGCCACTTCTGGCCGCAATCCTGTCTTCCTGCGCGCCGCGCGATCCCTATCAGTTCAATATCTGCCGCCTTGCCCTGCCGGGGATCGAGGATGAAGATAAACAGATCCGCCTTGTCACCCGGTTTGACGAAACCTCTGACGGCAATCAGGTCACCCTGCGTTACCAATTACTCGAACCGGGCGAAATCCCCCTGCCCTCGACTCAAACGCACGCCGTCACCTGCCATTTCAAAGACGCCACCAAACCCAACACGCCAACCAACCTTTATGCGATTGAAACAAGCCGCCTTGGCCCGGTGTCCGATGCACATATGGCCCTGCTGAAACGGTTCTGGATCGAACGGGTCGGGCGCACGGCGCTCGAAAACTATATCGATCCCGAAAGCCACGGCCTGCGCGCCGATGTGCCCGATATCGGGCTGCCTGCGGCCTATGCCACCCAACTGGTGCTAAGCGGCCTTGCGCGCGGCGCGATCTATGGCCTGCTCGCACTTTCCTTTACCCTGATATATGGCCTGATCGGGCGGATCAATCTTGCCTTTGGCGAGGTCGTGATGACCGCCGCCCTTGGCACCATCATCACAAGCCTGTGGATTTCGGGCATGGTCGGCTGGCTGATCCCGGTGATGGTGGTGGGATCGGTCGCGATGGCGGCCTTTATCGGATCGGGGTTAAGCCACCTGACATGGCGCAATGTCTTTGGCCCGCTGGGCCGAAAGGCCGCTGGTGGGCGGGCAATGATTGTCGCATCGCTTGGCTGTGTTCTGGTCATTCAGGAATTTATCCGGATTGTCATATCAGCGCGCAATTTCAACCTGCCGCCAATCTGGCAGTTTTCCGTACCGCTTTTGCGCGGCGATCATTTCGTCGTACGGCTGCACGGGTTTGACATGCTGGCCATTGGCGGGGCGGTTATGGTTGCGGGCGTTCTGGTCTGGATCATGGGCAAAACCGCCTTTGGCCGGAACTGGCGCGCCATCAGCCAGGATCGGCTGGGGGCGGCCCTTTGCGGGGTATCGCTTTCGCGGACCGAATCCCAATCCTTTGTTCTGGCAGGATTTTTATGCGGATTAACCGGTGCAATGTTGGCCCTTCGTTATGGTGTCATTAATTTTCACAGTGGTACGCTTTTCGGGTTCAAGGCACTGACTGCCGCCATCCTTGGGGGAATAGGACGGATACGCGGTGCGTGGCTGGGCGGGTTAATGATCGGTTTGACCGAAACATTATGGTCGGGATATTTCGGCGGGGCCTATCGCGATGTAGCGGTTTTCGGGCTTCTGGCGGCAATCCTCGTCCTGCGCCCTCGGGGGCTTTTGGGGATAAATGACAGTCATGACAGCTTGTTCTCCGCACGGAACGGACAAATATGAAAAGAACGGACCCCTGAAACGTCTGGTCACGTCACTTGGCGCACAAAGACCGGCACCATCAGGGAAATGGAGGGACCGGGGGCGTCAGGATATGGTGCAGATCAAAACCCGCGACTGGCTTGTCGATGACGAAGCCATCGCGCCGTCACTCGACAAGTGGCAGCGCGCGGTCGACCTTATGACCGAACTTCTCGGTGCGACTGCGGGCTTTATTGTCGAATATAATGACAGGATCGGCTATCGCGCCGCGATCACCAGCACCAATGACGCCAATCCCTATGCCGGGCGCGACACCGGCATCACAGCCCTTGATACCAATATATTCTGCCGTCGCGTGATCACGCAGGGCGGCAGTTTTTATGAACCCGATGCGCGCGGCAAACCCGAATGGGCCGACAACCCTGAACTGACCAACGATGGCTTCTGTTCCTATTTCGGCGTTCCGGTCACATGGTCGAACGGCACGATATTTGGCACGATCTGCGTGTTTGATTGCAACCCGACCCAATATTCCGACACGCTGCAAAAACTGATCGAAACCATCCGCGACCTGATCGAAGCCGACCTTCGGCTCTATGAACAGTTCCAGA
Source organism: uncultured Thalassospira sp. (assembly GCA_966210655.1). Classification (GTDB taxonomy): domain Bacteria; phylum Pseudomonadota; class Alphaproteobacteria; order Rhodospirillales; family Thalassospiraceae; genus Thalassospira. The sequence continues at coordinate 5,796 of CBIHMD010000094.1, read as the reverse complement.
TCATGCGCAGCATCTCGCTTTCCGATCAGCTCACCGGGCTTAACAACCGCGCCGGATTTGAAATGCTGGCCCAGCAGAAAATCCGCATTGCCAAACGCTATCACCATCATATCGGCCTGATCTTCATCGACCTTGATGACATGAAACACTGGAACGATGATTACGGTCACGCGGCGGGGGATGCCGCACTCAAGGCCGTGGGTGCCGCCATTACCGCCTCCATTCGCGAGGTTGATATCTGCGGGCGGATCGGCGGCGATGAATTTGCCATTCTGGGCTATGTGCGCAATCGCGGTGATCTGACGACCATCATCACCCGCATTCGCAATGTGTTGCAGACGGCGAAGCTCTTGGTGCCGGGATCAAAAAAACCGATCCACGAAACCCCGAAAATAAGTGCGGGGGCCTCGGTGTTTTTCGAACCGGTCAAGGAAAGCCTCGAAGAAATGATGGATATGGCCGACAGGGAAATGTATCGCGACAAAAACCGCAACCGATAGGCGCTTTATTTTTCCCGTCCGATCCCGCTTTTATCCAGCGATTTCAACAAGACACCATTACCGCGTGCATTATCAAAGCCGAACACACCAAATCAAGGGGATGACACGGGATCAGGCCGATGATATGAGGCCCCGCAAAATCCCGAATACACCGAAATACGCCCCGAAGCACGATGGCCACCCCGTCGGGCAAGGCCAGACACAACAAGAAAAAGACAACGAGAACACAATATCCAGATCCGCAAAGGCACTGCCAACGACCTTCCCTTTATCCGGGATTTGACCAAGCGCGCTACCGATTCAACCTATTTCATCGAAGGCATGGGCGCTGCCGCAACCGCAACGGTTACCCGCTATGTCGATATGTCGACCGGTGTGTTTGAAAACGCACTTTCAAGCGACAATCACAGCATCATCGTCGCAACTCAGGGCGACGATCTTCTGGGCTATGTGATTACCATCCATGACAAACCGGAAATCGACTGGATCATGGTTGACCCGGCCGCCCATGGGCTGGGTGCTGGCAAGGCATTGATGATCGCCGCCCTCGATGCGCTGGCGGAACGCAAACCGCATGCGACCGTCAAACTCTCCGTCGTCGCGCACAACGAACGCGCCAAGGCATTCTACCGCAAATTCGGCTTCCTCGTCACCGGCCCGATCCCGGGACGCGATATTCCGACCGTGGAAATGCAGCGGGCGGCCTGAACTATTCCAAATCCGCGAAAACGGAAAAACCCGGCCAGTTTTGGTCGGGTTTTATGTTTTCACCCTCACTCGTGACACAGAATATTCAAAAGCCTGCCCGCCGGATCGCGGACATAAAACCGTTTCACGCCCCATGGCTCAACCGCCGGGCCATATTCGATGTCGATCCCGGCTTCCTTCACGCGCGCCAGCATATCCTCAAGATCATCGACCTCTATCGAAAGATCGGGCACCGGCGTGCCTGAACCACCCTCGGTCGCGAAGCTGACCTGCGGCATGACATTCTGCCTTTCGGCGGCAAAGGTCACGATCCAGCCGTGATCCATCACGCAGTCAAGGCCAAGGATATTCTCGTAAAACGCCCTGACCTTTGCGATATCACCGACGGCAAAGTTCGAAACGATGCGCTTGACGGCCATGGGATGCCTCCTGCTTTATGCCTCCTACTGCGCCGCCTTCTCGCCGGCAATATTCGTATGGCGTTTGAACGGCCCAAACGGAATTTCCTTGGGCGCAAAGGTTTCCGCCGATGCCCGGTCCCAGCGCGAATACCAGTCGTGAAGCTCCTCGATCTCCGGCCCGCCGGAAATAAGGAAGCCTTCGGGCAGATACGGATAAGCCTCGTTGCCATCAAGGAACTCGTTGTCCTTCTGCCGGAACATGAAGTGATAGGGCATGAAATTGCGCGGATCAGTCAGGCCCGCCGCCCCGGTAATTTCGGCCAGCGCATGCATGGTATTGTGATGGAAGCGCGCCACACGGTCGCTTTTATCGCCGGTCTCAATCGCGCGCTGGCGGATCGGGTCCTGTGTCGCGATCCCGACCGGGCAGCAGTTGGTGTGGCATGACTGCGCCTGAATACAGCCCAGCGCAAACATGAAGCCACGCGCCGCATTGCACCAGTCCGCGCCCAGTGCCAGTGTGCGCGCAATATCAAACGCCGAAACGATCTTGCCCGCCGCCCCGATCTTGATCTGATCGCGAATACCAGCCCCCCGAAGCGCATTATGAACGAATGTCAGCCCTTCAAGCATCGGCATGCCGACACTGTTGGCAAACTCGACCGGGGCGGCACCCGTACCGCCTTCCTTGCCATCGACCACGATGAAATCGGGGATGATCCCGGTTTCAAGCATCGCCTTGACCATGCACATGAACTCGCGCCGATGCCCGATACACAGCTTGAACCCGACCGGCTTGCCCCCCGAAAGGTTGCGCAGCTTTGCAATGAATTCCATCAACCCGACGGGGGTGGAAAACGTGCTGTGCGCGGCGGGGGAAATGCAATCAATCCCCATCGGAATGCCGCGTGCCTCGGATATTTCCTTTGTGATCTTGGCGGCGGGCAACATGCCGCCATGGCCGGGTTTTGCCCCCTGGCTTAACTTCACCTCGATCATTTTGATCTGCGGGTCGGATGCGGTTTCGGCAAATTTCTCGGCCGAGAAAGTGCCATCGCCATTGCGACACCCGAAATAACCCGATGCCACCTGATAAATCAGATCGCCACCGCCTTCCCGGTGATAACGGCTGACACTGCCCTCGCCGGTATCATGGGCAAAGCCGCCTTTTTTCGCCCCCTTGTTAAGCGCAAGGATGGCATTGCCCGATAACGAGCCAAAGCTCATCGCCGAGATATTATAAAGGCTGGCGTCATAGGGCTGTTTGCATTGCGCCCCGCCAACCCGAACGCGAAAGTTGCTGTCGGTGATCGTGGTCGGCGTGACCGAATGGGTAAGCCACGCATAGCCGGAACTGTAAACATTCTCGATCGTGCCAAACGGTCGCTTGTCCTCGACCCCCTTGGCACGCTGATAGACAAGCCCGCGATCCTGCCGACTGAACGGCAATTTATCCTGATCGCTTTCGATCATGTATTGCCGGATTTCCGGCCGGAAGCTTTCAAGGATGAAACGGATATGCCCGCTGACCGGATAGTTGCGCAGGATGGAATGCTTGAACTGGCGCATATCGCGCCACCCGACCCCCATCAGCGACCCGAAGATGATCGCAGGCACCCAGAACCAGGCATCGACCGTAACGGCACAGATCAGCGAGGCAATCGCCAGAAGCGTCACACCGGCAAGAACCGCATAACGCTGATACAAGATCAGGAATTTCACGATGATCCTATCCCATTCAATATTGCGGGAAGTTGTTGAATGCGGTGCGTGATCGTACCTGCTTATGCCGCCGCCGTCAGGGTAAAATCAACATGCACGGCCTCAAACGGGAAAATGATCTGGCCATTTTCCTCCCGATCCAGAACACCGGCATCCAGCAGGGCATGAACATCGCCATGCACGCTTTTAACATCGCGACCAACACGCCGCGCTGCCTCGCGCATGCTCATCGCCCCCTGCCCGGTCATGGCTTTCAGCAATTCCCACCGCTTGGCCGTCATGGTCTGCCACAATAATTCGACCGATGCGAACGAGATATGTGCTCCTTGCGCCGTGTCCTCAAACGCCGCAAGCGCACGCTTGGTCACGTCCTCGCGCGATGCGACCGACAGGGTGACAGTATTGGCTTTGGTTTTGGTGGTCATTGACACTTCCATCCATCGACATCGGCCTGCTCGTCAGCAATCCGCGCGAGATTTTCCACGCTGTAATCCAGCCCGTTTTCCCACGCAATACCATGCCCCCAATTGATCACGCCCACCTTTGCGAAGGCATCCGGATCATCAGCAAACACGGCAAAATGACGCGACAGGGAAATCAGGCCAGAAAGATCGGCCTGCTGTTCAAACCCGCCATCCCACTGAAGCGAAAGCGTGAATGGTTTGTCCGTTGCGTTAATCCCTGCAAGGCGTTTCATCGCTGCACCTGTCAACCGTTACAGTCCTGCCAGATTGCTCGCGCAAGCCGGGTTTCCAATCATTGTTCATTTAACCTGGCACCTCAATCGCAATGTCTGGCGCTGCCCAAATCACTCGCAGGAAACAGGTCAATTGATTAGCTGAGGCCCTATAGACTGTAAGGTACTCAAGTCTTGCTTCTAATAATATCTAGCGCAGGAAGTACACATTGCTGAACGCGGAATGGTCAACTGACGGCATTTTTACCCCGGTCAACTTAGCTATGGTGTCAGAATTTAAACCGGTAAAATCATAAAACTTTTGGAGTTCAAACTCATCTTCAGCTAGGTCAGCAAGGGCATCGGAGAGCAACTTAGATTCTTCAAGCTCGCCAATTTCGTCGTACCTTTCTGACTTACTTTGGCCTGTCTTGGAGAAATGTATGTGCGCACGGCGATACTGGACAGCGTCAACGATACCAAGATCAAAAGCTCTTCGAATGATTGCTTTTGCACTAACGCCCCAACGCATTTTCAACGAAAAGACAATTTCCCAATCAATTCGGTTGCCTCGCGGGAACTCGTTCACAAAAGCATGCCTCGGCAATAATAGGGCACTAGCAAAGCGATTAGCCTCGGCTTCTGTTCGCTTATCTCCTGTATCCACTCCCAAATGAAGAACTCGATGGCCAATCTCATGTGCAATGTCAAATCGCAACCGATACAAAGAACTTTTTGCGCTGCTGCGAACGATCAAAGGCCTCTCCTCGTTAGTAGAGAGTGCATCAACCTTCTCAGAAACACCTTGGAAATGCGCGACAAGGCTACCGTTTGCTTCAACAGCATCCGTAAGGTTAGCTATCGGAGCATTCTTGGATATCCCCCAATACTCGCGACAAACCTCAGCAGCTTTCTCAATATCAGCCGAACTTTCCGGTACAATTTCAGGAAAGTTACTGGCAGGAAAATCATACCTTTCGTCCAAGAAAGATACGATTTTCTTAAACAGAGTAATAGCTGCGATTGCTTGATGAGCAAATTTCTGAGGAGCAGTTCTCTGTTTTCGAAAATGGACTTGGTCCATTCTCGGTTCTTCCCCGGCTACTCTATAAAAATATGACACGTCGACGCCAAATACATCAGCCAACGCAAGAGAGAACTCTTCCGACGGATAATCTTTGGCACCTTCGATTTTGTTCAAGTACTGACGAGTGACAGATAGCTTCTGAGCGACATCTGGCTGAGACATGCCGTGGAACAATCTTATGATCCGCAGGTTCTCACCAACAAACTCATTCCTCTGAAGATCCTTTAGCATCTAAGCGCTCGCCATCTTTTTTACGCCGAGCACCTTTGCGCGGTACGCTCTCGGCTTCTTCTTTCTTGTAGTTGTTATCAAGACCAACCAGAACCCCATCATTAGCAGGCAGGAAGTCGTACTTCGCGATTACTAGTCCTTCTTCGCGCGACAATCCCACAAAACTAATTTGAGTGACCTCGCCTGTAGGAGCAGTAGAAACTGCAAAACGCCATATAGGAACCAATCGCTCATCTTCGAAAAGAAACGATTGTTGCTCCAATTCGTCTGATCTTCTGCGCATAGTACGATCAGTTGGCGCATCTGCTTCACCGCGGTAAAAACCACATACCGCGCCTCCAATCAAGAAACGAAACTGGGCACGCTTATCAGCCGCCAACCATTTGTATCGCCCATCCTCTGCGAGCATGATGATTCGGTTTTTAGTTCGATCATAACTCCGGCACCCTAAACCCCATGGACTGTCACCAG
>CBIHMD010000093.1:0-8040 GCA_966210655.1 uncultured Thalassospira sp. | reverse complement strand
ATATTATGATATTCGTAATTGGTGAATGTCTCGCCCTCTGCCGTCGGCGATGTTTTTAGCTGATGGCACACATTGCAATTGGTGAATTGCTGCGAGAAGAAAAGCACACGCCCCAATTCTTCCTGCGGCGTCATTTTGTATTCCCCGCGCAGGAACCGGTCATACTTTGAATCAAATGGTGAAAACTGATCGGTACGCTCGAACGCGGCAATCGCGTCGGTCATTGCAGCATAAGCACGATCCGTATCGCGCCAGACATCATCGCCAAACAACGCCTTGAAACTTTCGACGTAATCATCGTCTTCCTGAAGGCGCGCGACCACTGCCGCCTTGTCCGGCATGCCCATTTCAACCGGATTTAACGGCGGACCACCTGCCTGTTCTGCCAAATCCTTTGCGCGCCCATCCCAGAACTGCCCGCCAACCGGCGTTCCGTCTTCCTTGAAATGGAAATCAGGTGCAAATTTCGCATATGCCGCCATCGGCGCGTTGCGATCGCCAAGCGACGTGCCATCATCGCCAAGCGAATAAGCCCCATGTGCAATGTCGGAACGCGGATCGCGGAATGCGGTTGTCGGTTCATGGCAACTCGCACAGGCCTGCGTTCTGTTTTTTGACAGGTTGGTATCGAAATACAGGGCCTCGCCCAACGCTGCCTTATCGGCAAACGGGGATGTATTGTTTGCCAGTTCGGCCAGCAGTGCAGCGGGCGACTTTTGCGTGGGCGTGGTGATGCCATCCGCAGCCCGTGCAATGTTAATCCAGCCACCGCTTGCAACGGTCATCAGCATCATGGTCGCGAAAAGACAACCATGACGAAGAAACCTTCGGACAGGGGAACTGGCAACATGCGGTAAGACAGGCATATTCGATATCCGGCATTCAATACTGGCCGCATCATCGCGACCAATAATCACTTACAACAGTGTAATTGCACCCTGCCTTGACAAAGGTCAATGGTTCCGGTCGGATAATTCCGGTCAGATCGCAACCTTGGGGCGGCGCCCCATCATCGGCAACAATTGTACTCCGATGATTGCGGCAAGGATCACCCCGCAACCGGCATATTCGGCTGGTGCCAATCGTTCTCCAAGGAAGAATGCCCCGGCGATTGCGGCAAATACGGCTTCGGCACTCATGATGATCGCGGCATCTGCGGCCTCGGTATAATTCTGGGCCACCGCCTGTAGGGTAAAGGCGATCCCGGCTGACATAATCCCGGCATACAGGATTTCAAACCCGGCATTATGGATATCGGCAAAGCTGAAGGTTTCCAGCATCCCGCCCATCGCCATGCCAAGCAGGCCGGTTATAAAAAACTGAACGGTGGCGACCAGTGCCGGGGCGTTGGTGCGTGTCACCATCACACCGATCATCACGACCTGCACCGCCCAGAACAGCGCACTGCCCATCACCCAGAAATCACCCGATCCAAGGGCCGACAGGTTACCACCACTCAGAAGATAGGTGCCGAAAACACACATCATCCCGCCCGGCCATACCGACCAGTGGGGCTTTGTCCGAAATATCATGAAAGCCAGAACCGGCACCAACGGCACATAAAATGCCGTCAGAAAGGCCGCATTGGTGACGGTGGTATCCATGATGCCGATCTGCTGCAGGATGCTGGCCAGATACATCGAAACACCGGTAAAGATCAGGCCAAGCTTGTTGGCCCTCGAAAGCGTCCGTCCTTCGCGCTTCATGTTGCGCCATTCACGAAGCGCAAACGGCAACACGACAAGCGTCCCCAAAAGGAACCGAACACCGGTAAAATATTGCGGGCCGATATTGTCCATGCCGGTCTGCTGGACAACAAAAGTCGTGCCCCAGATCAGGGCCACAAAGACGATTACGCCGTTCGCCTGCCAACGCGTCATTTCCCGGTTCCGTTTCCTGATAGCCGGGCGTGGTGGCGCGCGGCGTGTTATGGTTTTATGGGTATCTGAATTGCTTGCTAGCGCAGAGTCCCCGCGCAGGCAAGATGATCCTTTATGTCCGGCAATCCCGGTTCTTACTCGGTTTTTAGATCGTCGGGGATTGTCACGCGATATTCCTGTGCCAGATCGGCATAACGGTCTGCCGATACCTTGAAAAATTCGATTTCTTCCTGCGTCAGGTCACGTACGTTGCGCGCTGGAACACCGGCCCAAAGTTCCCCCGCCGGAATACGTTTCCCGGGTGCCAAAAGCGCCCCCGCACCGAGCATAGCCCCCTGTTCGATCACGCAGCCATCCATCACCGTGGCACTCATGCCGACGAAACTTCTGTCTTCAAGCGTGCAGGCATGGATGACGGCAGCATGGCCAATGGTTACATCGTCGCCGATATAAGTGCCAAACTTGCCCTTGGCGACATGCACCATTGTCAGGTCCTGAATATTGGTGCGAGATCCGATGCGAATTTCATGCACGTCACCACGGATGACACAGCCAAACCAGATCCCGGTTTCCGCCCCGATTTCAACATCGCCGATGATTGTCGCATTCGGCGCGATGAAGGCCGTTTCGTCAATGGTGGGGCGCACCCCGCGATAGCTCAGGATCATGGTCTGGCGACCTTTCAATTGTGGGATCGGTTTTCACTGGTGCTGCACTTGCCCGTTACCGGGAAAATCGCGGCATCTTGACTTGGTAGTTTAAATTCTAACATGTGGATATGGAAACCCCGTTCTCATCCAAATCGTGATCATGCCAGCAAACCGAAATTTTAACTGTCCCGAAGGACACAGACAGCTTGTCGGCTTCATTCTGCTGGCTGCGTTCATTATCATATGGGTTGTCACATTCACCAATGATGCCCATGCGCAGTCAGAACCGTTCCGTCAGGGACAATTGCGTGCCGCCTTTTCGATCTGGGAACCGTTTGTAATTGAAGACGCATCGGAACAACACGGGATCGATATGGCGATCCTGACCGAATTGTCACACCGCATGGGCAAGGTTCTGGTGCTTAACCCCTGCCCGTGGCGGCGGTGCCTTAAAATGCTTGAAGATGGCGATATCGACGTTCTTTCAAGCTTTGCCTACACCGCCGAACGCGAACAATTCGCGTTTTACATCAAGCCCGCCTATAGCCGTGTCAGCCCGGTATTTTATGTCCGTCAGGATGGGCAGACTGTTATTTCCCGATATGAAGACCTGTCGACACTGGCCATCGGATCGGTCGTTGATTCACGTTATTTCGAGCCGTTTGACAGCGACACGTCCCTGAACAAATTCGAAGCCAGCAGCGAAATGCTGCTGCTACGCATGCTGGAGGCAAAACGCGTCGATGTCATTGTCGGATCGGACGCCAATGTCGATTTTGAAATCCGGCGCAACGACCTTGACGATATCATCACGAAGGCCGAATTTCGCCCCGACCATCACAATGATATCCATATTGCGGTATCACGAAATTCCCCATTGATGAGCCAGACAGATCAGATATCGAAAATCATCACCGACCTGCGCGAGGAAGGTTTCATCGCCCGGGTCCATGCCCGGTACTGGCCCTCAAGTGACGATGCGAAATACCCGGACCAACCCGCATCAACCGAATAGCCAGATATTGAAACCTATCGGGCAAACCGTTTGGCCCCGGCAACACAGGCAACCACGCCGACGGTCACCGCGATCATCAGGCTACCCACCGGCTCGGCCAAAAGCAACCCTGCCAGCAGCAAACCAAAGAACGGTTGCAGCAATTGTAACTGCCCGACCGCCGCAATCCCGCCCAAGGCCAATCCGCGATACCAGAAGAAAAAACCGATCAGCATGCTAAACAGCGAGACATACCCAAGACCAAACCACGCAGGAATACCAATTCCGGCAAAACTACCCGGCAAAGTCGCAACACAAAGCGCAAGCATCGGCACCAGCGAAATCACCAGCGCCCAGCAGATCACCTGCCATCCACCAAGACGACGGGACAGTTTTGCGCCCTCGGCATAACCAAGCCCGCAAACAATCACCGCCCCCAGCATGTAAAGATCACCACGCAATGCCCCCGCATTGCTTTCCATTGCGGCAAAACCAGCGACAAGCCCACTGCCAAGAACCGAAAAAAACCAGAACACGGCCTTTGGCCGCTCACCACCGCACAACACCCCGAAAATCGCCGTCGCCAATGGCAGCAATCCGATAAAGACAATCGATCTGGCCGAGGTGATATGTTCAAGCGCAAGGGCGGTCAGCAACGGAAAGCCGACGACAACCCCGCCCGCCACCACCAGCAATGACATCCAGTCCGATGCCTGCGGCCGGGCGGTTCGCGACACCACAAGCAATATGGCGGCCAGCAGACCGGCAATTGCCGCACGCGCAACGGTCAGAAACAGGGGATCGAAATCCATGACGGCAATCCGGGTGGCGGGCAATGACCCGCTGAAAATCAGGATGCCGATCAACCCGCTGATCCAGCCACTACTTGTCCGTTGAACTGCAATTGCCATCAAAACCTCCGTCATGTTCGAAGATTTATCTATCGCTTGCCAGCCGCACATCGACCAGACACAATCAAATACAATTTCAACAAACTGTACCGATTACAGGAGCAATACAGTGGCGCCTGACGGATCACCAAAACAGTCGGACAACGGAACACTTGTCGTCCGCGTCATGGCCATAATCCGCGACCGGATTGAGGCGCGCAATCTGCTTGCCGGGGATCGGCTGCCTTCGATCCGGGGGCTTGCGCGACAAATGAAGGTGTCAAATTCAACCGTGGTCGAGGCTTATGACCGGCTGGTGGCCGAAGGCATGATCGAGGCCCGCCGAGGATCAGGTTTTTATGTGTCAGGTCATACCGCACCGCTTTCGATTGCCCAAATCGGCCCGAAACTGGATCGGGCCATTGATCCGTTCTGGGTTTCGCGCCAGTCGCTTGATGCCCGGCCTGATATGATCAAACCCGGTTGCGGCTGGCTTCCGGCGGACTGGATGCCTGAAACAGCCATAAGGCGGGCTCTTCGCAATCTGTCACGCGCCGATAACGCCACACTCGTCGATTACGGCACACCGCTTGGTCTGGCACCCTTACGACAACTCTTGTCCCGCCGTATGAGCACCTATGGCATTGATGCAGATCCCGGCCAGATTCTGTTGACCGAGTCCGGGACCCAGGCGATTGATATGTTGTGCCGGTTTCTGATCGAACCGGGCGATACGGTGCTGATCGATGATCCGTGCTATTTCAATTTTCAGGCATTGCTGCGCGCGCATCGCGCCAATATTGTCGGCGTGCCCTTTACCGCCACCGGGCCTGATATCGATGCCTTTGCCCGGATTGCCGCCGCGCATAAGCCCCGCCTCTATATTACCAATTCCGGACTGCACAACCCAACCGGTGCATCATTGTCGCCGATGGTCGCCCACCGCGTTTTGAAAATTGCCGAAGAACATGACCTGATCGTCATCGAAGACGATATTTTTGCCGATTTCGAAAACACCCCTGCCCCAAGGCTGGCAGCCCTTGGCGGGCTTGACCGGGTTGTCCATATCGGAAGCTTTTCCAAAACGCTTTCTGCCTCGGTCCGGTGCGGCTATATCGCGGCAAGTCCCGACTGGATCGAAGGCCTGACCGATCTTAAGATCGCGACCGGCTTTTCAAGCCCGAATTTTTCGGCCGAACTGATTTTCTCGGTCCTGAAGGACGGCACCTATCGCAAGCATATGGATGCCTTGCGCGACCGGCTGACGCGTACCATGTCCGTTGCCGAAACCCGTCTTGGCCGCCTTGGCATCACACCGGCAATCAGGCCCGATGCCGGGATTTTCCTGTGGTGTCACCTGCCCGCCCTCATCGATGCCGCGACACTTGCCCGCGATGCGCTGGCCGACGGGGTGGTTCTGGCACCCGGTAATGTTTTCAGCATCTCGCAATCGGCCGGAAACCTGATGCGCTTTAACATCGCACAATGCGAAGACGACCGTGTTTTCACCGTTCTTGAACAGGCAATCCTGAACGCGTGATGCGGCCATGAAAAAGGGGCGCATCCAGACCGGACACGCCCCTTTTGACAGGATGCTGTTGCGCGATTACGGGAACAGTGGCTCGATCTCAAGCCCCATGGTTTCCGGCAGGCCCAGCATGACATTCATGTTCTGAACCGCCTGGCCAGATGCGCCTTTGACAAGGTTATCCTCGACCGCAACAATGATCACACGACCCGGCACCCGATCCTTGACGACGCCAATCAGAACATGGTTCGACCCACGCACATGACGGGTCTGCGGGGTGGTGCCAAATGGCAGAACACGCACAAACGGCTCGTCGGCATAACGTTTTTCAAGGGCGGCCTGAATGTCTTCGGCCGAGGTACCCTCGGTCATTCTGACATAGATGCTTTCAAGGATACCGCGGCTCATCGGCATCAGATGCGGCGAAAAGTTCACCACAACATCCTGTCCGGCGGCCCAGGCAAGTCCCTGCTCGATTTCCGGCGCATGACGGTGCCCGCCGGTGCCATAGGCATGAATGCCTTCGGTGACCTCGGCATACAGAATGCCTTCCTTGGGCGAACGGCCCGCACCGGTCACACCGGATTTCGCATCAATGATGATGTCATCGGCATGCACCAGTTTCTGTTCCAGAAGCGGCACCAGCGAAAGCTGCACCGGGGTTGGATAACATCCCGGATTGGCAACGACACGAGCCTTTGCAATTTTCTCGCGGTGCAGTTCGGTCAGGCCGTAAACCACGTCCTTCTGCAAATCCTGTGCAGCATGTTCCGCCCCGTACCATTCCTTGTAGGTCGCGGCATCAAACAAACGGAAATCCGCCGACAGATCGACAACTTTGACATGGCCCGGCAAACCGGCAATCACTTCCTGCGTCGTGCCATGCGGCAGCGCGCAGAAAATCACATCGACCATCGACCAGTCCGCATCCTCGATCCGGATCATGGTCGGCAATTTCAGATGGGCAAGATGCGGGAAAACCTCCCCGAACGGACGTCCGGCGCGTCGGTCGGCAGTCAGCAGGGTGATTTCAGAAGCGGCATGGTGCGCAAGAATACGAACCAGTTCCGCCCCGGTATATCCGCTGGCACCGAGAATTCCGACTTTGACCTTAACGTCGCTCATTTCAAATCTTGCTCCTATAGGCTCGCCCAGACCTTCATGGTCACCGGGCGCGGTTAACGGGCGGATGTTGGCAAACAAGCCCCGCAGATGCAAGCCTTTAGGCGGCTTTTCCCCTGCATCCCCGGATCAGGACCCATGCAGTGATGACATGCATCACATTGGCAACAGACAATCACGGACGTCGGGATTTGCGTACATTGGCCGGACAGGCGCGCTTATCCTCGGGCAGAACGGTATAAAACCGCTCGATCTGCTCGAACCCGGTCGGGGCGGCCACCGGATAGCCCGAAACATAACGATGATCCGAAAGACCAAAATCGCTGGCCTTCAGCCCGGATCGCTGTTGCCAGATCCGGCGATGGGTATCCGATAACGTGATTTCGGGATCATCGATCAGGAAAATCGCATCGCGTGCGATCCGGTCATTATATTTATGCTGAGACGGCAGCCATGCCGCAAGCTGGCGGCGCAATTCACCGGGGCTTGGCACATTGCGTGTCCGGCTGGCGAAATTCACCATCTTTGCCGACAGGTCGGAAACATTGCCGGGCGGTGCCATGCCATGGGTCGCCATATCAATGAAATAGGCCAGATCAATCTCGGTCGGGTCACGCCCGATAACCGGTTTCAGGGCGGCATAAATCTTGAAAAACCGGGCGATTTTTCCGCCGTCGGCATTGGCCGCGTCATAAACCCGGCGATAGGCACGCTGCACTTCGGGCAATGCGCCATATTGTGCAAACCGGGTGGTGAAATCGGCCCGGCGTTTTGGATCAATCCAGATCGCACACAGGATATCAAACGCGCTTTGATTGTTCCCCAGTGCCAGACGATGCATCGCATCCGTATGCGACCCAAAAACGGCATTAAGCAGGCCGGGATTGGCACGTTCGGCGGCAAAGACAATCTGCTGGATTTCCGCCCCCCCCCCGGCGGTTGCCCCACGCGGCCCCCATGTCAGATAGGCATTGGG
>CBIHMD010000092.1:0-8106 GCA_966210655.1 uncultured Thalassospira sp. | reverse complement strand
CCCATGGCAGTGCCAAAGAAAAAAGTGACCAAGTCCCGTCAGGGCATGCGTCGCTCGCATGACAAGCTCGCCAAGGGCTCGTACCGCGAAGACAAAGAAACCGGCGAACTGCATCGCCCGCACCACATTGACCCGAACACCGGTATGTACCGTGGTCGTCAGGTGGTCGAGCCGAAGATGTAATTCCGCACCGAAGGGCTTTGGCTCTTTGGCGGTTTGCGACGCTACAAGTTTCCGCGCCATCCGTTTTTCGGATGGCGTTTGGTTTAAAAAAGGACGAAGCCCAACGGCTTCGTCCTTTTTTATTTCAGAAGCCCGCTATTCACGCCATCCCGTCCGCACCGGTGCCGCAAAGCACAATCCCGATCTTGCCCGGATTTTCACCGCCCAGCCGGTCGGTCTGTATCGCGGCAATGCCGGCCGCCGCCGAAAGCTCTACCGCAATTCCCAATTCCCGCCAAAGCCAGCGCGCCGCATCGCGCATTTCATCGTCACTGACCAGAACGATCCGGTCGACATTCCGGCCAATCAGATCGACATTCAATGCCGATGACTGACGCGGTGCCAGACTGGTTGCCGCCGTATTGACACTTGGCAATGTCGCGACCTCGTTATTCTTAAGGCTCTCGAACAATGTCGGCGCACCTGTCGGCTCGACCCCGATCACCCGGATCGATGGCCGCAAAAGCTTGGCCGCTGTCGCAATACCGGAAATCAACCCGCCACCGCCAATCGCCACCACCAGCGTATCAAGGTCGGCCTGCTGTTCAAGCATCTCAAGCGCAATCGTGCCCTGCCCTGCAATCACCTTTGGATCGGCAAAGGGATGGATATAGGCCATGCCGCTTTCACGCGCATGATCCATCGCCGCCCGGTTGGCATCGTCCCAGACCGCCCCGGTCAATGCGACGTCAACACCCTGCTTGCGCAGCTTTTCGACCTTGGGCTTTGGCGTATTGGTCGGCAAAAAGATTTTGACCGGAACCCCCAGCACACGGGCGGCATTGATCACCCCCATGCCGTGATTGCCGCCCGACGCGGTACAAAGCCCCATGGCGCGCTTGTCTTCGTCAAGGGCAAGCGCGGCATTCATCGCGCCCCGCGCCTTGAACGAGCCCGAGACCTGCATGTTTTCAAGCTTCAGATACAGGTCCGGAATGCGATCCCGGTCGGGGAAAACCGACTTGTCGCTATAAATACCGGCGGCAAATACCGGGGTCAGGCGCATGTGATCGGAAATGGCGCGACGCGCGGCACGAAAATCCTGAAGTTCGAGCACGGGGCCTCCTGCAAGTCGGACTTGGTTGGATGGTATTAAACGGGTTTTATCTGTTTTAACGCGGCCCGGAACCGGACGCGAGGCATAAGGACTGAAATATCGCAAAATGGCGATTTCACAACTCTTTGCGGTGAAAAAACCTTGAACCCGCTAATCTGAAATGCTTTGAGTTATAGAAGAAATTCAAGGTATCGAGCGTCGTCATAACCGATGCCCCAAGGAGAAAAGCCACCCATGTCAGGTAACCGCCCCCAAAAGCCCGCAACCCAACTGGTCCATGCCGGTCGCCGGTCCAGCGAATATCACGGTGTGGTCAACCCGCCGGTTCTGCATGCCTCGACCATTCTGTTTGAAACCCTGGCCGACCTTGAAAAGGCCGGGGCATCCGCACCGGGCAAGGTGACTTACGGGCGGCACGGCACCCCGACACGCTTCCTGCTGGAAGAAGCCGTGGCCGAACTTGAAGGCGGCTTTGGCACCCTGTGCGTATCGTCCGGGGTGGCGGCGATCACCAATGCGATCCTGGCCTTTGTCAAACCGGGCGATCATATTCTCGTCACCGACAGCACCTATTACCCGACACGCAATCTGTGCAACACGTTTCTCAAACGCTTTGGCGTTGAAACCGAATATTACGACCCGACCATCGGCGGCGATATCGCAGGCCTTATTCGCGACAATACGGCCCTTGTCTGGTGCGAAAGCCCGGGCTCTCTGACCTTTGAAATGCAGGATATTCCCGCAATTTCGGCGGCGGCCCGTGCGCGCGGCGTCAAGGTGTTGCTTGATAACACCTGGGCATCGCCGATGCTGTGCCGCCCGTTTGACATGGGGGTTGATGTATCGGTACAGGCCGGCACGAAATACATCGTCGGCCATTCTGATGTCATGCTGGGCACGATTACCACCGCGACCGAAGAAGACCTTCTGACCATCAAGAAACAGATCATCATATCGGGCGATGCGGTTGGTCCCGATGATTGCTATCTCGCACAACGCGGGCTTCGCACCCTTGGCGTGCGCCTGCGCCAGCATCATGAAAGCGGCCTTAAGGTTGCCCAATGGCTGCAAACCCGCCCAGAGGTCAAACGCGTCCTCCATCCCGCCCTGCCCGATGATCCGGGCCATGCCATCTGGAAACGCGACTTCATCGGCGCGTCCGGCCTGTTTTCCTTTGTCCTGAAGCCGGTCACAAAGCCGCAACTTGCCAATATGGTCGATCATATGGACCTGTTTGGCATGGGATTTAGCTGGGGCGGCTTCGAAAGCCTGATCCTGCCATCTGATCCTAAAAACATCCGCACCGCGACCAAATGGGACGAAGACGGCCAACTGATCCGCCTTCATATCGGCCTCGAAGACACCGACGACCTGATCGCCGATCTGAAAGCCGGGTTTGCACGGCTTGAAATGGCCTGAGGTTTCTCAGCCCGGAACGAATATCAGGCGGTCGAAGGCTCCTTGCGTTTGACCGCCTTTTCGATGATTTCCTCGCTCCACTGGTTAAGGCTTTTACCCGCCAGTTCTGCAGCAATCGCTGCCTTCCGGTGAATATCGGGACTGACCCGCAGCATCATCTTGCCGGAATAAGTTTTTTGCGGCGTCTTGCCCGTCTTGGCACAGGTCTCAAGATAATCGTCTACCGCCTCGTAAAAGGCTTCCTTCAGATCCGCAACCGTATCGGCATGAAATCCGACACGGTCCCGAATACCGGCAACATGGCCGACGAAAATCTCGTCATCGGAATCGAATTCGACACGCGCCATATAACCTTTGTAAGTCATTGCATTCATGGCGTTACTCCTGTGCGGATCAGAAAATCACGCGCATCGCGCACCTGATACCGGATCGGTAAAAACTGCAACCAAGGTCTTTCTATGTTTGCCCTGCATGCTATCATTATATGATAGCGCAATCGAAAGCCGCAATCAGAATGTGATAGCAGATCAGGCCCGCTTCAAAACCAGCGACATCATCCCGGACAGCAGGAACAACCCCGCCGCCGAAATCACGATGCTTGGCCCCGCCGGGCTATCGACATGCCATGAAAGGCTGATTCCGGCCATGACCGACGCCGCCCCGAACAGGGCCGCACCAATCGCCATCTGTTCGGGTGTTCTGGCAAAAAACCGCGCACTGGCCGCCGGCACGATCAAAAGGGCGGTGATCAGAAGAACCCCGACAATCTTGATCGCCATGCCAATCACAAGCGCCATCAGCAGCATGAAGACCAGACGCAGCCGTTCGACCGGAATGCTCTCAGCCGCGGCAATTTCCGGGCTGACGGTAAGTGCCAGCAACGGCCGCCACATCCAGACCAGCACCAGAAGCGCCAACCCACCGCCCAGCCCCAGAAGCCAGATATCACTGACATTGACCGCCAGAATATCCCCAAACAGATAGGCCATCAGGTCAACCGCAATCCCCTGCACAAAGGCAAGGGCAACCATGCCTAGCGCCAATGTCGAATGCGCCAGCATCCCCAGAACCGTATCGCTGCCAAGGCGGCTTTGGCGTTGCCCGATGGCAAGGATAAGGGCTGCCGCAAGACAGGTGGCAATCATCCCGATCCGGACATCCACCCCCATCAAAAGCCCGAGTGCGACACCCAGCAACGCCGAATGCGCCAGCGTATCGCCAAAAAATGCCATCCGCCGCCAGACGATAAACGCCCCGAACGGCCCGCAGACAAACGCCAGCAAAATCCCGCCGATCACCGCACGGGTCAGAAAATCATCCATCATTGCGGCCGCCATATCCGATCTTTTTCGTCGATTTCTTCATGATGATGATGTCCATGCGCGCATCCCGGCCCATGAACATGGCCATGATGATGATCATGGCCATCCCCGCCATCAACAACATGCCCGGCAAGGTCATGTTCGTGATCATGTGCATGGGTATAAATGCCAATCGCATCCGCCGCCTGATTCCCAAACAGGGATCTGTATTCAGGATGCTGGCGCACGGTTTCGGGGATTCCCGAACAACAGACATGCCGGTTAAAGCACACCACCTGATCGGTCTTTGCCATCACCAGATGCAGATCATGCGAAATCATCAACACCGCACAATTAAGTTCCGCCCGGATATCATCAATCAGGCGGTAAAGCTCCGCCTGCCCGGTCACATCAACCCCCTGGGTCGGCTCATCAAGCACCAGCAATTCCGGGCGCAGCAACAATGTCCGCGCCAGCATCACGCGCTGCGTCTCGCCCCCCGAAAGGCTGCTCATCTGGCTGTCGATCACATGGCTGGCACCGACCTGTTCAAGAACCTTCTGGCAATCGCCGCGCGAAGCCGAACGGGTCAGTGTCAGGAACCGCTTCACCGTCATCGGCAAAACCTGATCAATGGCAAGCTTTTGCGGCACATAGCCAATACGAAGGCCCGGCTTGCGGATCACTTCGCCCTGATCGGCGCGCTGAAGCCCCAGAAGGGCTTTGACCAGTGTTGATTTACCCGCCCCGTTTGGGCCGATCAGGGTCATGATCTCGCCCGCATTGATCGAAAGCGTCACGTTATCAAGCACCCGTTCATTGCCAAAGGACAGGATCAGTCCCCGTCCTTCAATGAGTGGTGCAGTCATGGCAAAGGCCTTTGATTTCAACAGTGGTCGCCTGAATTTTAAACCCAACATTTTTTGCGGCCTTGCGCACCGCGATGCTTACATCCTCATCCACCGTTTCGGCAACGCGGCCGCATCGGGTGCAAATGAAATACTGCCCCAGATGATCGCAATCGGGCTGATCACACCCGAAATAGGCATTAAGTGACTCAATACGGTGCACCAGACCAAGATCGGTCAGGAATTCCAGCGCCCGATACACGGTCGGCGGCTGCACGCGCTGCCCTTCGGCCTGCAGCGAATCAAGCAGCTCATAGGCGGTAACCGCCTTGTGCGATTGCCAGATCAGGCTGAATACCTTGCGGCGCATATCGGTAAAACGCGCATTTTCCGCCTCGCAGACTTTCTCTGCCTGCGCGATTGCGCTATCGATACATCTGTTGTGATCGTGGCCCTTTTGCGGGAATAGATCGGTCATGTCGCACATCCGAAGTCACGCCGGGCTATTTGCATTAATCTGCAAAAAGCCGTGGCACAGGGTGATATGTTATAATATATCATTTCTTGACGCCACTGCCGCGAAAAGTCAACAACCAACGACCGGAGCCTTCGATGACCACAAAAGCCGCCAATTCAAAGATTGCCGACAAACTGAAATTCAATGAAAGCGGCCTGATCCCGGCAATCGCCCAGCAGCATGACAGTGGCGAGGTTCTGATGATGGCCTGGATGAACCGCGATGCGGTAATCGAAACACTTGAAACCGGCCGGGTCTGCTATTACTCGCGCTCGCGCGGCAAGCTCTGGCGCAAGGGCGAAAGCTCCGGCCAGCTACAGAAACTGATCGATTTCCGCTATGACTGCGATCAGGACACCGTGCTGGTACAGGTCGATCAGCTTGGCGTTGCCTGCCACACGGGGCGTCGCAACTGTTTCTATTTCGCCGCCCGCGATGGCGAGGAAGTGGTGATTTCCCAACCCGAAATCGCCGTCGAAGACCTTTACGGCAAAAAGTAAGCATCAGATATGGCGATTTCCGACGAACAGTTTGACCGCGTTGCCACCACCGTCATCACCGGATTTCTTGGCAGTGGCAAAACAACCCTTCTCAATGCCCTGCTGTCGCACGACGGCATGGCAAAGACCGCCGTTCTGATAAATGAATTTGGCGAAATCGGCCTTGATCACCTTCTGGTGCGCGAGGTGTCCGAGGATGTCGTGCTGCTGAATTCCGGCTGCATCTGCTGTTCGGTGCGCGGTGATCTGATTTCGGGGCTGCGTGATCTGTTTGTCAAACGCACACGTGGCGAGGTACCGGAATTCGACCGCGTGATCATTGAAACCACCGGCCTTGCCGACCCGGCCCCGATCCTGCATACCCTGATGACCGATCCGCTGTTAACGGCCAAATTCCGCCTTGATAGCGTGGTCACCACGGTGGATGCCCTGCATGGCGCCGGGCAGCTTGATGACCATCCCGAAAGTGTAAAGCAATCCGCCGTTGCCGACCGCATCCTGATCACCAAATCCGATCTGGCCGATGCCAAAACGCTGGCATCCCTTGAAGCCCGCCTGCGGCATCTGAACCCCGCCGCCCCGATCCATGCCGTCACCATGGGCGATATTGACCCGGCCAAACTGTTCAATGCCGGACTGTATGACCCGGCCACCAAAAGCATGGATGTGCAGAAATGGCTGCGCGACGAGGCATATGAGCAGCACGGCGACGATCATCACGATCATGGCCATGATCACCACCACCACGCCCATTCGCACGACGTCAACCGGCATGACGACCATATCCGGTCCTTCTGCATCACCTTTGACGAACCGCTGCATTGGGATGCGTTTGTCACCTGGGCGGAAATCTTCACCCAGATGCGCGGCGAAAGCCTTCTGCGCGTCAAGGGCATCCTGAATCTGGTCGGTGAAAGCAACCCGGTCGCGATCCATGCCGTGCAGCATATTTTCCATCCACCTGCCACCCTGCCCGCATGGCCCGATGATGATCATCGATCAAAAATCGTCTTCATCACAAAGGATCTCGGCCCGCAGGTCATCCGTGATTCGCTTCATCACCTGAATGCCGCCGTCTCGGAAACCGCCGAAAAATCCTGATTGTTTTTGCATTTGAGCCACATCAAGGCCCCCAACCCGAAATTGGATCAGATTGGGTCTTGGCTTGATACAGCCTCACTCTAAGTCCTGAACTTCGGGCGATCGTAAATCTTGCGGTCGCCCTTTTTCTTGCCCTTTTTCTCGCCGTTTTTCATCGGCATTCTATCCCTTCGCCAAACCGAAGGAGAGCACCAATCATCCAACCGTACAGGTTGCGATGCCGCTGCACTGCACTAAATTTGGCACAAACAACGACTTAATCTTTGTGACAGCTCTCAAAACAATCAAACAAATCAAATCGAAGGGGGTAGAACATCATGATTTTCCGGAACTGGCAGGGTACAGAAATTCCGGCCCTCGGGTTGGGTACATACGAGCTCGATAACGCGAGCGCCGAATATATGGTCGCCGAGGCCGCCAAAATCGGCTATCGCCATTTCGATACCGCCCAGATGTATCATAACGAGGAAGGGGTTGGCCGCGGCCTGAAATCATCGGGTCTTGCGCGCGATGACTACTTCCTGACCACCAAAATCTGGCCCGACAAATTCCAAAGCGGCGATCTGCAAACCTCCGTGGTCGAAAGCCTGCGCAAGCTTGACCTTGACCATGTCGATCTGCTGCTGCTCCATTGGCCAAATGATGAAATCCCGCTGCGCGAAACCATCGCAGCCCTGAACGAGGTCAAAAACCTCGGCATGACGCACCTGATCGGGATTTCAAATTTCCCGACAGAGCTGATCGAACGCGCGGTCGGCCATAGCGACGCGCCCCTTGCGGTCAATCAGGTCGAATATCACCCCTATCTTGACCAATCCAAGGTGCTCGATTGTGTCCGCGCCAACGATATGCTGCTGACGGCCTATTGCCCGCTGGCCCGTGCCAAGGTGATGAAGGACGAAACGCTGGTTGCCATCGCCAAATCCTATGGCAAATCCCCGGCACAGGTCACCCTGCGCTGGCTGCTGCAACAGGATGGCGTCATGGCGATCCCCAAATCGGGCTCGCCCAAAAACGCCAAGGCCAATTTCGATATCTTTGATTTCGAGCTGTCGGACGCCGACATGGCCGACATCCACGAACTCGCCAAACCAGACGGCCGCCTGATCGATCCCGATTTCGCCCCGGAATGGGATCGCGC
>CBIHMD010000091.1:0-8188 GCA_966210655.1 uncultured Thalassospira sp. | reverse complement strand
TTGCCCGCGAAATGGGCGACATCGGCACCAAGATGGAAGACACGACACGTCGCAGTGCCGATATTTCAACCATCCTTGATGAACAGAACAAGGCAACCGATGCCGTCCGCGATGGCATTACCGGCATCGCCGGGCAAACCGGTGGGCAGGTTGCGGCGATCCGATCCGCCATCGGCGTTATCGGTCAGGTCGAAGGCCTGATCGAAACACAGGTTTCCGAACTGGTTCAGTATGAAATCCCAAACCGGACCAT
This sequence comes from uncultured Thalassospira sp., assembly GCA_966210655.1. Lineage (GTDB taxonomy): Bacteria > Pseudomonadota > Alphaproteobacteria > Rhodospirillales > Thalassospiraceae > Thalassospira. The sequence goes on along the minus strand of CBIHMD010000091.1, from coordinate 7,935 downwards.
ACGAAGTGCCCGCGCCGAACATGCCGTCTTCTTCAAATCCGTTGCCGAATTGCTCGCCGGGCTTGGCAATAGTTCGGACATCCATATGGGCGATGCCAAAACCTGCCGGTTTGGCAAATGGTATGACAGCCCAGCATCAAAACCGTTCCGCCACCTGCCGTCTTTTGACGCGATCCGGGCACCGCATCTGGCACAACACGAAGCCGGTCACGCGGCAATCACTGCCTTCAAAAACCGCGATATTGTGGCCGCGGAAAAGGCCTTCGCCCGCATGGAAACCGCGACTCATGAAATCCTGCAGAAACTGGATCAACTGGCAAGAGACGCCCGGGAAATCAATGATCTGGCTGTCTAATGGCTGACTAAGGCGCAGCCTGACTGATCAAAACGGCACGCCCCTCGGGATCGGTAATTGTTCGAATGGAACTTTCAAATACGTCGCTTAGCAGTGCCGATGTCATCACGTCGGCTGTTGCACCATAAGCAACCAGATTTCCTTTATGCAAAATAGCAACCTTATCTGCATAGGCCATGACCTGATTGAAATCATGCAAGATCATCAAAACCCCGGTTCTGCGATCACGGGCTTCGCGGCGTGCAACCGAAAGCAGGGCGTGCTGATGCGCCACATCCAATCCCGATGTTGGTTCATCCAGCAACAGGTAACGATCCGTTTGCGGATTCTTTTTCTGAATTTCCCCATGATCCATACCCCATAGCTGAACCAGCGCACGCGCCAGATGAACACGTTGCTTTTCGCCCCCGGACAAAGCCGGATAAGCACGATCTGCAAGATGCGCGATATCAGCATTACCAATCGCGTACTCCACCAGTTCGGCATCAAGCTTGCGTGTTGATTGTTTACGAAACGGGGCGCGACCCAGCCCAACCACATCACGTACGATAAAGGGAAATGTGATCGACGTTGCCTGCGGCATTACCGCTCGTTGTTGTGCAAGCTGCAGAGCCGACAAATCGTTCAGCGGATATTCGTTTTGCGTGATCAGCCCGGAAGTCGGTATGATTTCGCCAGACAACAGCTTTAGAAGAGTGGATTTCCCGGCCCCGTTCGGCCCAAGAATGGCGGTAACCTCACCCGGTTCGACACAAATGCAGATATCGCGAACAAGTTTGTTACCACGCACCTCGTAGGTCACATCTTGCGCCCGAAGACTCATATCCGTCGCCTTTTCTTTTCGCGCAACAACAGACCAAGGAAAAATGGCCCACCGAGGATACCGGTAACAAGACCAATCGGAAGTTCCGCCGGCAATACGATGGTACGTGCAATCGCATCTGCCAAAGTAAGAATGATGGCACCGCCTATTGCGGATGCCGGCAACACCACCCGATTATCCGGTCCAGTCACCAACCGCACCAGATGTGGTGCCACCAGCCCGACAAATCCGATAATACCTGAAACCGCAACCGCCGCCCCGACAACAAGTGCGGTTGCAACAGTCGCCCGGCGTTTCAGTTTTTCAACTTCGATACCAAGATGCAGTGCCTCTGCCTCGCCCAGCAGAAACAGGTTAAGTGGCGTCCCCAATGTAATGAGATACAGGATACCGCCAACCATAATGACAAGAGCCGGAATATCTGCCGGTCCGTTGCCCGAAAGTGCACCCATTTGCCAGAAAGTCAGACTGCGTAACTGTGCATCGTCGGCCATGTAGGTAAAGATTCCGACACCCGCAAAAGCAATCGCATTGATCGCAACCCCGATCAACAGCATGAATGCTGCATCGGTATGCCCGTCCTGACGTGACAAAATGCGGATAAGGCTGGTTGCCAGTACGGCCCCGGTGAATGCAGCAACAGGTACGCCATAGGGACCGGCTTGCGAATAGAATGGTCCCAGAATCACGCCACCAAGAACAATCATTGCGATCGCACCGAAAGCAGCACTGGCAGAAACACCGATAAACCCGGGATCCGCAATCGGATTGCGAAACAGGCTTTGCATAACCGCCCCGGAAAGCCCCAGCCCCGCACCAATGACAATTCCGCGCAATATGCGTGGCAAGCGCAAACTATCGAGCACCCGGGCACTGAAATCATCAACCCCGGACCCGATCAGACCAATACGGTGCGCAAGATGCACAAGCACCTTTCCGACACCAATATCCGCACCGCCGACACCAAGCGAAATCACAACGGCCAGCACCAGAATCAGAAACATGATCAACAGGATACCGGCATTGTGGCTGACCACGAGAAAAGACGTCAGATCACGCTGGGATACCGGTTTCATTGTTCAGTTTCAGCAGAATGAAGCTTTGCCGCCAATTCCCGTATTTCGCTGGCGGAACGCGGCCCGAATCCAAGAATGGTCGATGATGAGACGGTAATGACATGATCTGCCTGAACCGCCTTGTGAAGCCCCAGCGAAGGATGTTTTTTCATGCCGTCGACCCCACCGAAATGTTCGAGTGTGGATTGCGGTACCAGAACATAATCCGACGTATCGCCTGCAATCACCTCCGACGAAACGGGCTTGAAACCTTCATAACCTGCCATCGGATTCTCTCCGCCGACAAGATTGATGATCTCGTCAGCGGTGGTGTTGCTGCCAGCCGAAATCGGCTGTCCGTGCCCGACTGCCATCAAAAACACAATCGTCGCGTGATCCGCCCCGGCAAGATGCCGGATCGACGCGATGTCGTTCTCGACTGCGGCAACCAGCTCCTCACCTTCAACCTGACGACCCAACGCCTTTGCTGCTATTGATATGGCTTCGGGCAGGTTCTCAAGCTGATCCAGCGACGGCAGGGTGATGACCTGAATGCCAAGCCCGCGCAAACTGTCCAGGACAGGTGCTGGCCCCGACTTTTCAACCGCAATAATCAGATCGGGCTTGAGGCTAATAATGCCCTCGGATGCCAAAGCACGCATATAACCAACCTTGGGCAAGCCGGAGACGACTTCAGGCCACGTGCTTGTGGTGTCGGTCGCGACCACACTCTCACCTGCACCCAATGCATAGACGATTTCCGTTGCCGGAGCCCCGACCGTAACAACACGCATCGGACGATCAGCAGCAAATGCCGGAAGACACAATCCGATAAAGCCAAGCAACGCAGCAAGCAGGGCAATATACAACCGCATTTTGCTACTCCCCCGCGGCTGCCAGTGTCGCATCTAAACGCGGCAGGCTCTCTGCCAATTTCTGCCACTCCGGGTTTTCCGGATGTTTTGGTGCACGTTCGCCGCACAGAATGGCAAAATTGTTCAGTTCGGCATCGTATAGCTCAACCGCCGTCACCATACCTTCACGGATCGGCTTGCGTACAATCCAGGCCTCCGCGATCAAATCATTACGCAGATGCAGGGTGAAGCGCGGGTCCATGACATTGATCCAGGCACCCATTTCGCGAATATTTTTCACGGGACCGGTATGGATCTGGATTGCCCCTCCATTACCAACAAACACCATAATTGGAAGACCGCTTTGCGCGGCTGCTTCAAGCAGGACCTTAAGCGATTCCGGCTTGAGCTTCTCGGCGAATTCATCACCAACAAGGCGCAATCCCTGATGGCGACCAACCCCGAAATCCTTAAGCAAACCGTGGAATTGATGCACGTCGGTCATATGACGCCAGTGGGCGCGCATATTTTCAATATCAACCTGCTCGTCAGCCAACTGAACCGACTTTGGCAATGGTGGCAGAATCTCGATCCCCGGTGTCTGGTCTTGCGCACGAAACTCGGTAACCAATGCATCATAACCGGCTTCGTTCGAATTTCCGGTCAGGAATACCTTGTGGATGGCGGTTCCATCATGATCGAAGAACTGGATACTGCGACGACGCCCTGCGGTCGGATTGTGGGTTTCAATGGCAAAACCATGTCCCCAACGCCCCAAAAACAAACGCAGATCAATATCTCCGTTCAGGACCAGCCCCATTTCTCCATTGATACTGACCTTTCCAAAGATGCCGATTTTCTCGTGCACGACATTTTTGTTGCGGGTCAGAATCTTGACCTCGCCAAGTTCTTCAAGGCGCTTGATCAGGTCGCCCCAATCGGCATCAATCCGGACGACATTCTGTCCAATTCCGGCGGCCACAAGTTCACCTTCGGTCAGACCCAGTTCGGCTGCGATATCAACCGCATATCCCTTTGCCTCACCCGCGGAAAACGCAGACCAGGCTTCGAATGGTGTTTTGAAGTTATTTTCAGTCATGGCGTTTAATTATCTCCTCATAAGATCAGACGATGCAGCTTCTGCATCGTCTGATCCCGGATCATCAGAATTTCATGCTTGCGGAAATTTTTACGTTACGGCCCGGCTCATAGAGGGTCGCGGCACTGGTGCGATATTCCTGATCAAGAATGTTATCCACACCGAAATTAACCGTAAGGCCATTCACGACCTCATCTGCATTCCAGTTGGCAAACAGATCAAACGTCGCATAGCCATCGCGTTCGTCTTCATCGTCGGGCACACGGTCTTGTGCATCGACCATATTCGCACGCCCGCCAACAACGACACCCTCGTCAACAAACCGATAGCCACCCGATACGGAAACCTTGTCACCGGAAATGTTGGAAAGATATTCACCCGTCTGCGAGTTTTCCCCGCGGATACGGGACACCGCAATACCGGCAAACACAAGACCGGTGTCATAGCTTAGTTCTGCTTCAAAACCCTTGATCTTGGCTTCGGGCAGATTGGAACTGGTCGTCGTTCCTGCCATGATATCGGTTGATTGTTCGATGTTATCTTCGACCTTGTTACGGAAATACGCGACCTTTTCCCGTAAGGCATCACCACCGACAATCAGGTCATCGGTCTTGAAGTTGGACCCGAATTCCCAGGTTTTTGCTGTTTCCGCCTCAAGATCGGGGTTTGGCACAAAGAAGTTGTCTGGCGGGAAAGGCCCGGGTATCGCGAAATGAAGCCCGTCATTATAAAGCTGGGTCAGTGACGGGGCGTTAAACGCCTCGGCATAGCTGACATAGGGTTGCATCCAGCTGGTAACGCGATAGCTCGCCGAAAAGCGCGGTGATACCGCATGATCGCTGCGGTCTTCCTGATCGTCTGCGGACAGATCAAAGGAATCAAACCGGACACCGGCACCAAGTTCAAGGCGTTCCGTCACCGCATAGGTATTGTCGATGTAAACACCGGAAATCAGCATTTCTGCATCCGGGAACAGACCCGATATGGCTTCCCCGTCCCGGCGACCTTCCTGACTATCGCGGAAAACTTCACCGCCCAATGTCGTGAACAATTCGCCTCCGGCGAGATCAAAACGTACCGTGTTGCTGCCCTCCAGACCAATGGTCTGCAAGTCACGCCGGTCATCGCGCCCGTCACTGAGGCGAACTTCCTTGATCTCGTTATCCATGCCGTACAGCCGAATTTCGGCATCTACCCAGTCATTGGCATTGTCATCATATTCATAGCCAATGACAGCCGTGGTCTGGGTGCTTTCGCGGTCTGTCAGGTTATCCACACTGGTGCCATCCGGTGCTGCTGGCAATTCATGATCGTCGCTGTAACGCTGCAAGGACAGGGTCAGACGGCTGACGTCGTTGATGTCAACGCCGCCCTTGAACAGGCCATTGATGTAATCATCATCGGTAAAGGGCTGTTCTTCGCCATTACCAGCCTTGAAATCATCGGTATTCTTGCGCGTGATGCTGACAAGCATATCGGTGTTGCCGGTCGGACGGCCATAAGCCATGCCGTTCCAGGTCATCCCGTCATCGACCGATGTGTAACCGGCCTTGACCCGTGCACCGATTTTTTCGCCCGGTTCGAGCATGTCATTGGCATCAACCGTGGTCAGGGCCAGCACCCCGCCAAGTGCTCCAGTACCCTGCATTGTCGATGCCGGACCGCGATAGACCTCGACCTGTTTAAGGACTTCGGGATCAATGAACAAGCCGCCCTTGTGCCCGACATTCAGGTTCGCGCGTGCACCATCAACACGAATGACAACCCGGTCGTCGGTCAGACCACGAATGATCGGCATCTGCACCGTACTCCGCGGCCCGCCCGATACATCAACACCGGGCATCCCGCGCAGGATATCCCCAAGATTATCCGGCTGGCGGCGTTGCAGTTCGTCCTGATTGACAATTGAAATGGATGCTGGCGCATCAATCGCCAACGTATCGTTCTTGCGCGCCGTTACCGAAATTGCGTCGAGAACAATATTTTTTTCCGGGGCCGATTGCGTTTCAACCGTCGTCGCCGGATCGTCATTAGAAGGTGTTTGGCCAGTCGTTTCCTGTGCATTGACTGAAACCGATAAAGCAAGCATGGATACTGTCGCCATAAGCAGGCGCGCAGAAACCGTTCGAACCATGATATTTCCCCTGTAAGGCAGCTTGGAACCATTTTTTTTGGCTGGCTGGCTGGCTTGTGCAGGGCACTGGCGCGCTGGCTGGCAAATTTGGCGTGGATTGTCGCGTCTTTGAACGCGATTACTTCGTCAGGATGAGCTTGTTATTTGACGTTAGACGCAGACGATATTCATCACCTTGATGAATGATGACAATTTCCCGGTCATTCCCCATCAGGTCTTCGACCTGCATTAATTTGACCGTGCCGGATTTTTCCGTCCCATACGGTCTGGATGCGATGTCAGGCATCGCAGACTCCTTAGTTTGACTTGACTGTTATTAATAATGACTTGCAACTCTATATTCTTCCTGCGAATGCAAGTCAAGTTCATCAAGTGACAAATGTCACACCAAATGAAACACCCCGGCATGCGCTGTTTCATGCCGGGGTGTTGCCATGTCAATTGGGCTAGGACCCTGTATTTTATCAAAACGGGATCAAGGGATGCTTTCTCCGCCAATCTTTGCGGCCGATCCCGCACGAAGGGCTGCAATCATCTGAATGCACACAATCGCAAACAGGAAGGACAAGGCCGCCTCCCAGTTGCCAAGCAGATCATGCAGGGCCCCGAACAAAACCGGACCAACAGCCGCCAGCAAATAACCGACTGACTGGCACATCCCCGACAACCGCGCCGAGGTCTGCGGGTCCGCACCGCGGATCCCCACCAGCGTCAATGCGATACTGATCATGGCACCCTGTCCAAGCCCCATACAGAACGCCCAAAGATAGGGAAGCTCGGTCGTGGCAAAAACAAAGCCGGGAATACCGATCATCAACGGAACATGCAAAATCACCATCGCCAGTTTCTTGTTGGCGATTTTCGAATAGATCAGCGGTGCCGCAAACGCCGCCGGGATACCAAACACGTTAAAGATGGTCAGAAGGGTTGCGGCCTCACCCTCTGAAATACCGCTATCGATGAAGACCTTCGCGACCCAGGCCGTACCGGTATAAAACATAAGCGACTGGCACCCGAAAAACAGGGCAAGCCACCATGCCTCGACATTTTTCCACAACGAAACCTGCGTAACAGATACCGGTGCCGGACCCTTGTGGCGATAGCGCAACATTGGCAACCACACTAGGAAGGCAAGGGCGGCAAACACCGCCCAGATCCCCAATGAATACCGCCAATCACCATCCGCCGCATTTCGTATCGGTATTGCAACGAATGCCGCGACAGTCGCACCCGTCGACATGGTAAAGGTGTAAAGCGCTGTAATCAGGGCAACACGGGTCGGAAAACTGCGCCGCACCAGCGACGGTGTCAGCACATTCAAAACGGCAATCGCCGATCCAAGAATGATCGTGCCGACAATCATGATGCCATAGCTGCCGGTCGCGCGCAGGCCCTGCCCCACCGCGATAAACAGCAACATGGTCAGAAGCGTTGCCTCCAACCCGAACCGCTGCCCAAGGCGCGGCGCAAAGATCGATAGCACGCCAAAACTAAGAACCGGGATGGTCGTCAACAGACCAAGCTGCGTTCCCGAAAGCTGCAGATCAAGACCGACAATCTCGGAAAGCGGCCCCATCGCAACGCTGCTGCCGCGCTTGTTCGCAGCCAAACTCAA
>CBIHMD010000090.1:0-8275 GCA_966210655.1 uncultured Thalassospira sp. | reverse complement strand
CCCGTGCAGCGCACGGTTCTGTTCTGTGTCGATCTGATTGCGCTATGTGCATTTCTGTATCTGGCGATTTACGGCTTTGATTTTGCCGCGGGCGGTATGCGCCGTCAGGCGATGATCTTTGGCATGACGCTGGCACTGCCTTATGCCGCGGTGCCGGTTGCATCCCTTCTTGCTGCCATTCAGTTATTGCTGGTCGCGCTTCGCGATCAGGGCCGCTTCGTTCCCATTGATCTGGCGGAGGGCGCAGAATGATCGTCGGTATTACTTTTGTCGTTCTGATGGTTCTGGGCATGCCGATCGGCTTTGCGCTGGGCGTTGCCGGGGTTATTGGCCTTTATGACATGGGCGGGGGCATGTTCCTTGTTCAGGGGCCAAGCAAGGTCTTTAACGGCCTGAACGTATTCCCGTTCCTTGCCATGCCGTTCTTTATTCTGGCTGGCGAGATCATGAACCATATCGGGATTACCAGCCGCCTTGTCCTGTTTGCGCAGGCGCTGGTCGGGCATTTCCGTGGTGGGTTGGCGCACACCAATATGCTGGCATCGGTTTTCTTTGCCGGACTGACCGGGGCGGCGACCGCCGATGCAGCGGCCTTTGGCAAGACACTTGTGCCGGCCATGGTTGAACGGGGTTATCGCCGGGATTATGCCTGTGCGGTGACCGCAGCCGGGTCAATCATCGGCCCGACCATTCCACCGTCGGGATTGATGGTTGTTTATGGATCGCTGATGGGGGTTTCCATTGGCGGGCTGTTTGCCGCCGGTATCCTGCCGGGCTTGATGATCTGTCTGATCTGCATGACGGTGATTGCGGTAACGGCACGATCCAAGAACCTGCCGAAAAACGAACGCCGCGCGTCGCTTCTGGAAATCTGGAAGATTTTCATATCATCGATCACGGCCCTGATTATGCCATTGATCATTCTGGGCGGTATTCTGGGCGGGATTGTTACCCCGACCGAGGCGGCATCGGTCGCCGTGGCCTATGCGCTGTTTATTGGTGTCTTTATTTACCGTGCGCTGACATTCGCCGATTTCTTCCAGATGCTGATCCGCACTGCCCGGGTCACCGGCGTGATTTTCATCATTATTGCCTTTGCGTCGATCCTTGGCTGGTGGCTGAGCTTCAATCGCATCCCGCAGGAAGTCGCAAGTCTTGTGCTGAGCCTGTCATCCGATCCCTACATGGTCATTTTCATGATCGTCGCCCTGTTGCTGATGATCGGTATGGTCATGGATATCAACGCGATCCTGATCATTTTGGCCCCGGTTCTGGTGCCGTTGACAGTGCAGATCGGGATGGACCCGATCCATGCCGGGATCATCTTCGTCCTTGCGCTTAACATCTCGTTGATGACGCCGCCCGTGGGCGCGTGCCTGTTCGTGCTGTCGTCTGTTACGGGTGAAAAGCTTGAAAAAATTGCCGCCCAGCTTTGGCCGTTCCTTCTGGCGGAACTGGGTGTGCTGTTCCTGTTTGCCTTCTGGTCCGATCTTGCACTCGTGATTCCGCGATTGCTTGGCTTCAGGTAACCGGCGGCAATGAAACGCCCCGGTCAGGTCCGGATCGGGGCACCAAAACCAAGACTGCGGACAGAAATAAAAGACCTTAATCAAGGAGAGGTAGAATGAATACGATGAAGCGTTTCGGGGCATTTGCCCTTGCGACGGCCATGCTGGCCAGCACCACGTCATTGGCCTATGCAGAACCCAAGGTTCTGAAATTTGCCCATGACAACAAGGAAGACCCGTTTGAAAACCCGGCGCATGCCTGCACCGCTGTTTTCGCCAACATTGTCGAAGCCGACACCAATGGCGATATCAAGGTAGAGGTTTATCCGTCCAACCAGTTGGGTTCGGCCGCCGAACATGTACAGATGGTCCGCGATGGTCTTATTCAGGCAACCCTGACCTCGACCGGGGCGATTGCATCCTACTATCCGCGTATCGATGTTCTGAACCTCGCATTCGCGTTCGACAGCAACGCATCGACCTATGATGTGTTTGATGGTCCGTTTGGTCAGAAACTGGCAGGCGATATCGAAAACACCCTTGGCGATGTCAAGGTTCTCGGCTTCCCGGATACCGGCGGGTTCTTTGCCGTGACCAACTCCAAGCATCCGATTGCAACACTGGACGATTTCAAGGGCATTCGTGTTCGCACCATGTCGCTGCCGTCGCATCAGAAAATCATGCAGGCACTGGGTGCCGAAGCCTATCCGATGGCGTGGGGCGAAGTTTATGCCGGTCTTCAGACAGGCGTGATCGATGGTCAGATGAACCCGGTTCCGACCGTGACCTTTGCCAAGTTCAACGAAGTGCAGGGTTATCTTACCCTGACCAATCACCTGTTTTCGCCCTACACCTTCATGCTGTCGAAAGCATTCTGGGATGATCTGACGGCCGATCAGCAGAAGATTGTTCGTTATGCAGCACAGTCCTGTGTGGTTGCCAGCCGTGGTGTTTCACGTGTGATCGAGGCATCTGATCGTGGTCTTGCCGGTTTGACCGACAAAATGGAAATCACCGCACTGAGCGCAGAAGAGCGTCAGAAGCTTAAAGATGTGACTCAGCCGGTTGTGGTCAAACACGTTCAGGAATCCCTGGGCACGGAAGGCGTTGAACTTCTCGAACTGTTCCAGACGGAAGTCGATAAAGCCAACGCCCACCGCTACATGGAATAATCCATGCGCGTGCGGGTTGTGCTTCACCCGCACGCTTTTTTCTTTTGCACATAAAATATGATGATTACAAAGAACAAAAAGGATGGGGTCATGAGGATTTTTTGCGCCTCTATTGCGACCGAAACCAATACATTCTCGCCGTTGCGCACCGATTTTTCCGATTTCAAGGAAAGCTTCTATGCCCCGCCCGGACAGCATCCGGTGACCCCGACGCTGTGCAGTGCCGTCTTTACCGAGGCGCGCCTGCGGGCGGCAAAAGAAGGCTGGGACCTGATCGAAGGCACCGCCACTTGGGCGGAGCCAGGAGGCTTGGTAAATCGGGAAACCTATGAACAATTGCGCGATGAGGTTCTGGGTCAGTTGCGTGCGGCCATGCCGGTTGATGCCGTGATTCTAGGGCTGCACGGGGCCATGGTGGCGCAAGGATATCTGGATTGCGAAGGTGACCTGATTTCGCGCGTTCGCGACATTGCCGGCCCGGATGTTATTATCGGCACCAGTTATGATCCGCACAGCCACCTGACGGAGCAGCGCATTACGAATGCTGATATCATTGTCGCGTTCAAGGAATTCCCCCATACCGATTTTGTCGATGCCGGGCGTTCGGTGGTTGATCTGGTGTTGCGCACCCTGCGCGGCGAGATCAAGCCGACCAAGGCGGTTTTTGACTGCCATATGATCGAAGTTCTGCCGACATCACGCGAACCGATGCGATCCTTCATTGATCGGGCCAAGGCGATGGAGGGAGCCGGTGATGTTCTTTCGGTATCATTCATTCACGGCTTCATGGCCGGTGATGTACCCGATCTTGGTGCCAAGGTGATTGTGACCACCAACAATGATCCGGCCAAGGCAAGCGAGCTTGCCCAAAGGCTGGGGCATGAGCTTTTCGGGTTCCGCGGCACAACTCGACCGAGTTTCGTAACCCCTGATGTCGCGCTTGATCAGGCATCGGCAAGCGACGCACGGCCGATTGTTCTGACCGATGTATGGGATAACCCGGGGGGCGGTGTGCCCGGTGACAGCACGATTTTGCTGCGTGCCGCAATGGAACGCGGGCTTCGTGATTTTGCGGTTGGCACCATCTGGGACCCGATGGCAGTACGGATTTGCATTTCGGCCGGCGAGGGCGCGACATTACCGTTACGCTTTGGCGGAAAAACCGGTGCGTATGCCGGGGCGCCGATTGATGCCGAAGTGCGGGTGAAAAACATCCGCCGTGAGTCATGGCAGTATTTTGGTGACAGCATCGTGCCGTTGGGCGATTGCGCAGTGATCGAGCTTCCGGGTGGCGGTGAAGTGATCCTGAATTCGAACAGATCGCAAAGCTTCGATCCCAGCCTGTTTTCGAATATGGGAATTGATCCGTCTTCGAAAAAATATCTGTTTATCAAATCGACCAATCACTTCTACGATGCGTTCGCCAAGATCGCGGGCGAGATCATTTATGTCGATGTCCACGGACCTTATCCGTCCGATCCGAAAACCAACGGATATCGCCATTTGACCCGCCCGATCTGGCCGATTGTCGATGACCCGTTTGCGGCCATCGCAAGCTGATTGCTACCACCACCAGATTTGATAAGGACGCTGCCCCGATGCCCCAATATCCCGAACTTGATACGCCCTGCGCGGTTGTTAACCTTGATATCGTCGACCGTAATATCGAAAGCTATCAGACCTATTGTAACAAACACGGGATCGGGCTGCGTCCGCATATCAAAACCCACAAAATCCCGGCCTTTGCCGCCCAGCAGATGAAGGCCGGTGCAATCGGGATCCCCTGCCAGAAAATCGGCGAGGCCGAGGTGATGGCAGATGCCGGACTGGATGATATTCTTCTGACCTATAACGTCTTGGGCGAACGCAAACTTGCCCGACTGAGGGCATTGTTTGACCGTATCAAAAGCCTGCGCGTGGTGGCCGATAATGCGGTTGTGGTCGAAGGATTATCCAGGGCCTTTGCCGACAGCGCGAAGCCGCTTGAAATCCTGATTGAGTGCGACACCGGTGGTGGGCGTTGCGGGGTGCAAAACCCGGTTGAGGTCGTTGAACTGGCAAAGAAAATCAAATCATTGCCGGGGATCAGATTTGTCGGGTTGATGACCTATCCGGCGACCGGTGGTGGTGCCAGGGTTGAGGCATTTTTTACCACGGCCATGAAGGAACTGGATGCGATTGGTATTGAATGCCCGGTGCGCAGTTCTGGCGGGACGCCCGATATGTGGTTGGCCCATGAAGTGCCGTCTGTGACCGAACATCGCATCGGGACTTATATTTATAATGACAGGTCCCTGATGGCACGTGGTGTTTGCAAGGAAGAGGATTGCGCGCTTCGGGTTTTGACTGAAATCGTATCCTTGCCTGCGCCGGGGCGGGCGATTATTGATGCCGGGTCAAAGGTCCTGACATCTGATCTGCTGGGCCTTGAAGGATATGGCTATATCGTTGGGCATCCCGATGTCGCGGTCAAAGCGCTTTCGGAAGAGCATGGCATCCTGCATTTTGATCCCGCGATACAGCCGTTCGAGATTGGCCAGCGGATTGAAATCATCCCGAACCATGTCTGCGTTGTCAGCAATATGCTTGATCAGGTGCATCTGGTGCGCGATGGCGATATCGAAACGGTTGATGTTGCTGCGCGTGGTTGCGTGCTTTAAGGCACGATTACCTATGCCGGATCGTGGTTGGGCAGATAGCCGGTGAAACCGGTAATCAGCCATTTTCCATCAGGCTGTTTTTCGCAGTAATAATGGGTTTTCCAAAGCAGACGGTCGGTTGATCCGTCTGCTTTTTTTATCGTGCCGTTGAAATGTTTGCGCACCAGCGCACGGTTGCCGGTGATATCAATTTTTGAAAGATCGGTCGCACGAAAAACCCCGTCAAACAGGTCTTCGGCATAGTCGATGGCCTGTGCCGCAATCGCCTGACGCAGCCATTCATCGCGATAGGCCGCAAGATCGGGAAACATCATTTTCCAGTCATCCGGATCGTCGGATTTGCAGGCATCGATGGCGTAAAAGCCGTCTGCCTTGAAGTCGTCTTTGACCATGGACCAGTCGGCCGCGACAAAGGCCGCGATATCGCGCGGCACCAGCATTTCCCAAATCTGATTGCGATCCGCATCATTGGCGGGGAACGGGCTTTGGGATGTGCGGTTGCTCATGATCTATCCAACTGATTTTAAAATTTATTTTCGATATTCTGCCATTGGGGCTCATAGCGCGCAATCCCGGGGACGGATTTATCGGCAAGAACCCCGATCCTTGCGCGAAGCATTTGCAAAAACCTGAAAAATAAAGAAAGATTGTCCGTGTGGCCTGAATGGTCAATGAATAATCCCGGCCCGGATACAGCAAACGAGGTCAAGATGAGTTGGGGTGGTTTTACCCTTGCCGAGCTTGAATGGCAGTATAATCCGCGCGAAACCGTGCCGGAATATATGACCTGTTTTGAACGCTTTGTGCGGTTGTCCGACGATACACGGGCAAGTGTCCACCACATTACCGATATCCGTTATGGGGATGGGCCCAAGGAAACCATGGACGTTTACCCGGCGGCCGAGCCGGATGCACCGGTGCATGTGTTTTTCCATGGTGGTTATTGGCGAAGCCAGGACAAAAAAGACTATGCGTTTGTTGCCCGCGATCTGAATGCCGCGGGCTTTACTGTCATTTGTCCGAATTACGATTTGTGCCCGGATGTGACGGTTGCCGAAATTACCCGGCAGGCGATCCGTTGCATGACCTTCATTTATCAGAATATCGGTGACTTTAACGGGGATCGTGACCGCATCAGCATTTCCGGTCATTCGGCAGGTGGGCAGATTGTCGCACGTCTTGCGGCCCATCATTGGGAAGACAGTCTTAATGATGCCAATCCGTTCTGTGCTGTTGTTCCGGTTTCCGGGGTTTTCGATCTGGAACCGATCCGTTTTACCAGCATCAATGATGATGTGCGGCTTAATGCCGCGACGGCGGCGGACAATTCACCGATGCTTGATGCGGTTCCGCATGACGTTAAAATGATGGTCGTGGTCGGCAGCAACGAAAGCCCCGAATTTGTTCGCCAAAGCGACGCCTACGCTGCCTATTGCAGTCGCGAGGGGCTGCATGTTCCGGTCTATAAGGCATGGGGTGCAAACCATTTTACGGTGCTTGAAGAACTTTATCTTGGCACCGGTTCGCTGTTTGGGCATCTCAAACGCTTTTTGCAGCGTTAATTCCGTTCATTTCGGGCGGATTTTTCACCAAAAACAATATGAAAAACAGCGTGCGATCCTGTGACGCATGTCCTTTGACGTGGTATAAGATATCTACGCTACCATGCTGAAATCGAAAATAAATTTACAGGAAGGCCCATGCGTTTCGTATCTGCCGAAGAAATCGATAAATTCGTCTCGCCCCGCGATCTGGTTGAGGCGCTCCGTAAGGGATTTGCTGATGGTTGCGAAGCCCCATTACGCAGCCATTTCAACATGGAGCGCAGTAACGAGGATGACGCGACGTTTCTGATCATGCCCGCCTGGCAAAAGGATGGCGCGGCGGGGGTAAAGGTTGCCGCCGTGGTGCCGGGCAATTCGGCGCGTAACCTGCCTGCGGTTTCGGGGACTTATATCCTGCTTGATGCAGTGACCGGGCAACCATCGGCGGTGATCGACGGCACCAAACTGACGACACGCCGCACGGCGGCGGCATCAGCATTGGCGTCGGATTACCTTGCACGCAAGGACACCCGCGAGATGGTGATGGTCGGGTCCGGGGCGATGGCGCCGAACCTGATTAAGGCGCACGCATCGGTTCGCCCGATCAAAAAGGTCACGATCTGGAACCGCAATGGCGACAAGGCCCGCGCATTGGCCGCCGAAACCGCCACCCTTGGGTTTGAGGCCGTGGGCACGGATGATTTGGAAACGGCCTGCAAGAGTGCCGATCTGATTTCATGCGCCACCCTTTCGACCGAGCCGCTGGTGCGCGGTGAATGGCTTCGCGAAGGGACGCATGTCGATCTGGTGGGGGCGTTCAAACCGACCATGCGTGAAACCGACGATGCCCTGATGCAGAAATGCCGGATTTATGTTGATAGCTTTGAAGGGGCTGCGGCGGAAGGCGGGGATGTGGTGCAGCCGTTGAACACCGGATTGATTTCGAAATCCGATATTCTTGGCGATTTGTTCGGCCTGACCCGTGGTGAAGTCAAGGGACGCCAAACCGATGCAGAATGTACCGTTTTCAAATCCGTCGGCCATTCGCTTGAAGATTTCGTTGCGGCGGTTGCGGTTGTTGATGCCGTCGGGAAGGCAGGCAAATGATCAGTACCGATCTTTTCGCCCCGGAGATGCTGGAAAGCTATCGCGGGACGGTGCCGCAGGACTGGATCGATTTTAACGGTCACGTCAATGTCGGTTATTACGTGGTCGGTTTTGATCTGGGATCTGTGGCGTTTCTGGACGGGGTCGGGATGGGGCGGACTTATCCCGAACGGCGCGGATTTTCGACCTTTGCACTTGAAATGCACATTACCTATGACCGGGAAATTCATCTGAATGATCCGTTCGTGATCCATACGCAAATCCTTGATTGCGATCACAAACGC